>JADZBP010000048.1 GCA_020852055.1 Candidatus Latescibacterota bacterium | reverse complement strand
GTCCTCCCCCTAGGTGCAGCCGCCAAACCCACCCGCATCGCGGCCAACACCACCGGCACCCGCCGCGCCCTGGTGCTCTTCGCCCGTTTCAAGGGCGACGCCGCCAACCCGGTACCCGCCTGGGCCGGCGATATTTTCAACCCCGCATTGCCCGGCGGCTTCTCCCATTTCTACGACACCATGTCCTTCGGCAGGCTGCAAATACGGGGGGAGAGGGGGCCACGGATGTACGAGTCCGCGCAGCCGGCCTCGGCCTATCTGGAGAACGACCAGACCCCGGAGGAGGACTTTGGCCGCTTCAGCCTGGAGATTCTGCAGCAGGCGGACCGGGACCTCGACTTTGCGCAGTTCGACAACGACGGGCCGGACGGGGCGCCCAACTCCGGGGACGACGACGGGGTGGTGGATGTGGTGTTCCTGGTGCTGGACCAGATCCCGACAGGATTTCTGATGGGCGAAGCCACCGGTATCAAGGGGCTGGGGTTTGCAGGGCGGTTGGTGACTGAGGATACCGGAAAGGGCGGGGTGGCCATCCAGGTCGTGCCGCAGCGGGGCACCCTCCAGCAGGGGCGCAGTTTTGCCGAGGCGGTGGGTTCCATGTGCCACGAATACGGACACGTACTGGGTCTGCCAGATCTTTACAACACCGACTTCCTGGCCCAGGGTGGCGGCACAGACCAGGACGGAGCCGGAGTGGGAGCCTGGTGTTTGATGGGCTGGGGCGCGACGGGCTGGAACGGGAATGACGGGCCCAACAGTTTCTGCGCCTGGAGCCGGGAAAAACTGGGTTGGGCCCTGGTAACAGAAGTGGCCTCGGAGAACCAGCAACTTCGCCTGGAGGAGGTGGGGAAAAGCGGTGAGTTGGGGCGGGTGTTGCTGACCGGACGGGAATACTTCCTCCTGGAATACCGCAAGCGAACCAGCAGCTACTACGACCGGAATATCCCCGGTGAAGGTCTGCTCATCTGGCATACCGGCACCCGGCGGGCGGAAAATGCGCTGGCCTCGCAGGTGGTGGTGGACCTGGAATGTGCCGATGGCCGCTGGCAGGATGCGGGCTACCCCCTGGGCCGGAACCCGGACCCACAGGCCGGGGAGGATAACCTCGACTTCTGGGCCCACGACGAAACCTATTCCCGGGCTCACGGCGGCAACCTGGGGGATGCTACCGACCCCTTCGACGGGGTGCGTTTCACCTCCTTCACCCCGGACACCAATCCGGCCGCTTACGACCTGGCTGGCACCAGGAGCGCCAGGATCGAAGACCTCCACCGCGAGGGCACGGCCATGGTGGCCCTGGTGCAAACCGCGCCGCTCTTCGTGGAGGCACAAAACCTGCGCCTCGCCGATGAGGATGGGGACGGCTTTGCCCTGGCCGGGGAGCGCCTGCAACTGAACTTCACCCTGACCAATGCCGGCGGGTTGCTGGCACAGCAGGTGAGGACGCGGTTGCACAGCGATGATCCCTGGGTGGAGATCCTCCTGGCCGAGAGCAGCTTCCAGGATCTGAAGCCGGGCAGATCCTCTTTGGGGTCGCCAGCAGGGGGATTCCCCGCCTTGCGGCTACGCGATGGTTTCGTCGGGGTACACCAGGCATCACTAACCCTGGAGATCTATGCCGGCGAAACCCTGGTGGGCCAGTCCGAACTGGAGGTGACCGGGGCCTCGCCCCGCCAGCAGGTGGGCCGGGTCGCGGTCATCGACAGCCTGGGCAACGGGGACGGTGCCGTACAGGGGGGTGAGTTTTTCCGCCTGCAGGTGGCGTTGGAGCAGGTGGAGGAGCCTGCACCGCTGAGGTATTTTTCCTTCTCGATGTGGGCCCTCGACAGCCAGGTGCAATCCCTGGGCGGCACCCAGGTGGTCTTTGCAGATTCGGTGGCCAAGACCGGGTCCTCGCCCGAATTCCTGCTTCCGGTCGGGGCGGTATCCGGCAGTCAATTGCAATTCGAATTGGAGGTGCGCAGTCCCTTCAGTTCCTGGAAAGACACCGTGATGGTCGAGGTCGCAGCCGGCCCGGACCAAACCCCGCCGCGGGTATTGGGGATGCAGACCCGCCCCGTGGCCGGAGGGGTGCGCCTCGTGCTGCCGGCCAATCAGGTGCTCGAAGGGGGCCAGGTGTATCGCGCCGAGGCGGTGATCTACCGCCTGGCGGACACCACTCAGGTAGCGGTGGTGCCCTTACAACTGCGGGGCGGCAACTACGAGGGGGAATGGACGACGACAGAGGCCGGCATCTATCTGGCCGAGGCCAGGGCCGAGGATGAAGCCGGCAATTGGGGGCAGAGCCGGTTGCACGGTTTCGTCGCCCGTCCGGACGAGGGGGTCGAAGCCCCTGCCGCGCGCAGCGCCTGGGAGGAGCTCCTGCTGCCGCAGGAGGGCTACCGCCCCACGGTCAGCAACCTGGTGCGGGCGCCGGGCAATGCCCAGGTATTGTACGCGTCGGTGCCCGAGGGGGCCTGGCGCAGTGTGGATGGAGGGGATTCCTGGGAGCGACTGAGCCTGATGCGGTCCGGTACGTTATTGGTCGACGCGGTTGATCCGTTTTTGTTGTACAGCAACACCTCGGGTGGCAGTTTCCTGCGCAGCCACGACGGGGGGATGGTGTGGCAGGAACGGGGTATTCTGGAGCTCGGTGCATCCCCCTTGGCCGCAGATCCGGCGCGATCCGGGCGGCTCTATGGGTACGGGGTCCAGGTCCAGGGGTCGGGTCGGTTGATGATCTCCGAAGATCAGGGGGTGTCGTGGACCGAAACCCCGGTCGATACGGTCGGTTTCATCCAGGTCAATCCAGCGTATCCGCAGTACATCTATTCAGGGCAACCGAACTCGTGGGATAGGGTCACCTTCAAACAGCTTCCCGGCTCCCTGTGGCGCAGCGCCGACGGGGGGAAGACCTGGGAAAAGGCCCGACTGTCCCACATCTTCGACACCATCAAAACAGACCCAAGCTCCAGTGGCGGGCTCTATGCCACGGGCAGGGATTCGCTCTGGCACAGCGAGGACCACGGGGCCAACTGGGCGCTGCTCAAGAACTTCGGCAACACCTACTTCTACCTCAATCTGACAGTCCATCCCGCCGATCCCCGCCAGCTTCTGATCAGTTCCTATGGGGGAGACAACTCCTTCTGGCGGTCGCGCACCGCCGGTGGTAGTTGGGAAAAGGTGCTGCTTCCCTATCCGGTTTCCAGCATCATCCCCCATCCCTATGACCCAGACCAGTACTACGCCATCCCGAACAGTGCCCAGTTCCGGGTGCCCCTGCTGCATAGCGCCGATGCCGGCGGCCATTGGCGAGAGGTGCCTTTGCCCGCAGCAGGTCAGCCCATCGGCACCCTGGTCTTCGACACCCAGGGCCGGATCTTCGCTGGCGCCAGTCGTACGAAGGTTTCCCAGGCCGGCGGCAATATCCTGCCGGGTTTTTATCTCAGCCCGGGACAGGGGCAGGCATGGGCCTGGTACGGGGATCAACTGACCCAGACGCCGGGGGTCAGCATCTACTACTCCGATCCACCGCCCATCGAGGTCCTGCTGGTGGATCCCCGGTACCCAGAGATCATCCTGCCCGGTATGGGCGAGCTGCCCTTCGTGCGCAGCACCGATGGGGGCAGGAACTGGCGTATCCTCGACAGCGTATCCTCGGGTTACAATCTGACCTACCCGACGATGATAGCTGACCCCGGGCAGGAAGGAACCTATTACGTGACCGGCCAGGGGATGTGGCGCAGTGTGGATTTCGGGGAAACCTGGGAATCCCGCAACACCGGCCTGCCAATCGGGAGTCTGGGGGGCATGCCCTTTCCCCTGCTGACAGGATTGGTGCTGGATGCGCGGCCCGATCAGGGAGTATTATACGCGGCGACCCTTTCCGACAGCCTCTGGCGCAGCACCGACCAGGGCGGCCACTGGGAATACGCCGGCAAGGTGAACGAAGGGCAGCCCGTTCTGCTGCTGGCCATCAACCCCTTGGCCCCTGGAAGAATCTATGCGCTGACCATCGGGGGACTCTATGTCTCTGCCGATCAGGGGTGGGCCTGGACCCTGCTGCTGCCCATCGAATACCGCTTACAGGCAGGTTCCCGAGCAGAGACCCGGAAACTGCTTTTGCTCCGCTAATCACCGGAGCCAGGGAGTAACACCAGTTGCCCTGAGGGTGGGGCGTAGCGTGGTCCTCTGACTAGATCAGGGCCAGGGCGGTTTTCTGGCCCCGTTAACGATGGAAGGTGCCATGGCACGGAATGACCGGTCGAAAAAACGATCGCTGGCGGAAAAGTCTGGCCCCCCAAACGGCAACCCGATGCCCAGGCCTGATATCTCGAAGATGGGCTACAATCCGGCGAACTTCGCCTACAGGATCGGGACCGGGCCCTGGACCGTTGACTATGCGGTTTACTACGCGGTCAGCTTCTTCGACGCAAGGACCCAGCAGGAATCTGCCCGCTCCAAGTGGTGGGGACCGATGACCGATCCCAAGAAACTATATGCGGGTTTTGGCCTCATCGGAATCCCGGTAGATCCAACCGGGCAGGCTACGGCGCGGCGGATCTGGCGGAAGTTCAAAGGACAGCCGGAAGGGATGATCCACCAGATCCCCGATAACATCACCACCATCTACCAGGACGACGTCCTTTACCATCCGACAGCCACCTTGACCTCCGCTCAAGCCGTACTACCCCTGCGCGTCCGGCATCGGGCGGAGATGAACTGCCAGCTAGTGCATGACTCCATCCACCGGCGCGAGGGCTGGGTGTTGACCTACGGCCTATACTTGGGGAATTCGGCTGTCGGTTACGGTGCGGTCGCTGTTGCCGGGCCGTGGAAGGACCGACCGACGGTAATTGAGTTTTATGTGCTGCCCGGCTATCGCAGCCGTGTTTTCGCGCTCTTTGAGGCGTTTCTCGACACGAGCAGGGCGAAGTACATGGAAGTCCAGTCCAATGACGAATTGCTGGCGACCCTTCTTCACGTCTATGCCCGGAATGTCTGGAGTGAGAAGATCGTCTTCCGCGACCAACTGACCACTGCGCTGTCCGCCAACGGCGCGGTGTTGCGCTGTGTGACCCCGGAGGAAGAGACGCGCCGTGCTATTGAGGCGCGGCAAGGCGGCACCGAGTGGCAGTTGTTGCGGCAGGATACCACGGTGGCCACGGGCGGTATCCTGTATCACTACAACCATCCCTATGCAGATATCTACATGGAAGTGGCCGAACCATTCCGGCACCGCGGTTTTGGCGCGTATCTGGTGCAGGAACTCAAACGAGTTGCCTACGAACTGGGTTGTATCCCGTGTGCGCGCTGTAATCCAACCAACATGGCTTCCCGCAGGACACTGCAGAAAGCCGGGTTTGCTCCCTGCGGCCACATACTCAACGGCACGATATCCAACCATAGAGAGCCGCTCCCCTTCTCGGACGAGATGAGGCCATGAGACGGGTAAACGCGCCGTCGACAGTTGCCCTGGCCTTGCGGCCCGCGACAGCAGCAGACCCGGCTCGGCGGCCGTTTTGAGGTCCTCAGCAGGCGGTGGTTCCTGGAACCTTGGGCTGAGCCCGAAGGAGGAAGCATGACCCGCAGAAGCAACGCGCGGATCGCCGGCTTCACCTTCCTCTTCTATATCGCCGCCGGCATCGCCAGTATGGTGTTGTTCGGCCAGGCGACCAGCGGCGAGGTGGTTGCGGAAAAGCTGGTGGCGATTGCCGGGCACGTCGCCGAGGTGCGAATCGTGGTCCTATTGGGGTTGCTCCAGTGTTTCTCGGCCCTGGTGCTGGGCGCAACCCTGTACGCCCTCACGCGGGAGCAGGACCCGGACCTGGCCCTGCTGGGGTTGATCTGTCGCCTGGTTGAAGGCGTGCTCGCCGCCACCAGCATACCAGAGACGCTGGCGCTGCTCTGGCTGGCGACCGCCAGCGGGGCGGATGCTCCGGACCCCGGGGCAGCGCACGCGCTTGGGGCCTATCTGCTCGGGGGGAGCATGGCCCTCACCGCGACCTTCTTCGCCGTCGGCAGCGCCCTTTTTTCCTGGCTGCTCCTGCGGGGCCGGATGGTCCCCATGCCCCTGGCCTGGCTGGGCGTCGTTGCGTCCGGGCTGCTGGTGATACTGCTCCCCCTGCAACTGGCCGGATGGCTCGCCGGCCCGATCACCAGGCTCATGTGGCTGCCCATGCTGGCCTTCGAGGTCCCCCTCGGGCTGTGGCTGCTCATCAAGGGGGTTGCCGTTCCGGGGAAGCAGGGGCTCCACTGAGCCGGCATCGGTGGCGGGGATCTCTGGGTACCGGATCGGGCGAAAGATCGCCGTGGCCTACGAACTCGATGCTTCGGGAGTATTGGTGTTGCGTGAACCCTTTACGAGGGATCTGAGCGGTGATTGAGACCCTCAGGCTGAAGCTATTGCCGTCTACAGTTCCGTTGGCCCGTGCGGAATTGGGTGACCGCAGCGAGTTTGCGCGACTGTTGGGCGCCTCAGTGCCTGAAAACTGGCCCCCTGAATCGCTCCTCGATGCACTGCCGCTGTTTCTGGCCGGATTGGAGACGGGACCAGATAGGGTCGGCTGGTTTAGCTGGTATGGCCTGGCTGCAGGAAACGATGCGGGTTCACGGATGCTGGTATCCAGTGGCGGTTTCAGCGGGTTGCCCCATGAGGGGACGGTGGAGCTATGGTACTCCGTGCTGCCGCAGTTTCAGGGTATGGGGTATGCGACAGAAATGGTCATCGGCCTGACCACCTGGGCGATGGGTCAATCGGGAGTGCGTCGGGTGGTGGCTGAGACGGAGTGGGAAAATCCGGCATCAGTGCGTGTTTTGAGCAAGGCAGGATTCACAGCCAGTGGGCCATCCACCGGCTCAGGTGGTATGCGGTTCGAGAGGATCAAACTCGTTTGATCCGGCCCAAGGAGCAGAGACCAACCCGGTGACTTGGATAAATAGTGAGGTCAGTCCCGATGAAGACTGTTTGTATTGTTGCCGCCTCAGGTAAGCTCGGGCGATACATGGTGAAGCACTGCCTGGACCGCGGGTACCAGGTCCGCGGTGTCTGTCGCGAAAAGAGCGTTGCCAAGCTGGAGCCCTTCAAGGACCAACTCCGCATCTTCCCCGGCGCCACCGATGATCGCGAGGTGATCAGCAAGGCGGTTGCAGGTTGCGATGGCGTCCTGACGGTGCTGGTTCCCTGGGGAAGGAAGCACTACGCAACCGGGACGGCCCAGGCGGTCCTCGACTTTGCCCCTCCGGGGGCGCGGCTGGTCTTCTCCTGCGGCTGGCACATCACCCGCGATGAGCAGGACCGGATCTCGACCACCCTCAGGTGGCAGGAGCACCTGGCGCGCTGGCTAGGCGCGCTCACCCGGCTCATCGACATCGACGACCAGATCGAGGCCTGCCGGCGGGTTTTCGCCAGCGACACGCGGTGGACCGTCGTGCGGGGAAGCGATCTGGAGGAGGGCGAGAGCCAGGGCCTGCCGGTGTGGAGCAGACACGTGGGCGATCCCGTACTGGCAAGCAATCTCACGCGCCGGGTGGACTATGCGCTCTTCATGGTGGCAGCCCTTGAGAATGACCTTCTCATCCACGAGGCGCCGGCGATTGTCGGGTGCCTGACATCTTCGGCAAGCAAGAAGGATGACAATGGGGGCAACTCACCCTCAAGTCCGTTAGCTTGAGGAGATTGGGAGCTCCGGAAACGCGGGGCAGCGCCGGTGTGAAACCGCACTCAGGAGGCGCAGAGAGTGGAGGCGTTTTCGCTGTACGTATTCCTGGTCTATATTGCCGCCGGCTGCATCCATGGGGATCCCCGTGAATACAGTCTGAGCGGCTATTTCGTATCCAGCCCTCCGCCCTTTCAGAATCAGTTCCGCCGAAACGCCATGTATACCAGCGTCGAAGTCAGCCACCTCCTCGCGCCCCACTTTCAATTGGGTGGCCGGGCTAATCTCGACTGGCTGCGGGACGAGGAGGGCCGCAGCGACACCCGTACAGTGCTTTCGCTGGCAGCCAATACCCTCGTCAATCCCCGTTCGAACTACATCGCGTTTTTCAGCGTCAGTCCGGGGATCGCCTTTGGTGGGTTTCCAGGGTACTGGGGGGATGACGAGACCAAACTGCAGGCCGAGCTGGGCGGGGGACTCAAGGTGGTCGTCGGGCAGAAGGCCGCGATCAGGGTTGAGTACCGGTACCGGATAGTCAGGAACAGCAAAGTGGGGAACATCGTCTCTGACTATGCAAGGGATTACCAGGGACCACGGCGAGGGGCCGGCCGCAAAGAGGATTTCACCAGCCATGGGGTGTATTTCGGGGTTTCCATATTCGTCAACAGGCGGGTAACCTGAGCGCCAGCCCCTGGCATTCCGCAGGAGGGCGGCAGGTCCTCGTTGCCCTCCTGAGCCACCGTCGGCTTTTGTGCTCCGCGATGGGGTGGAGTACCATTCGGCGATCACGCCAGTAGTAGACCCGGCGACGATGGTCGCGCCATCGAGCTGGGCGATGGTCAAACACCTGGGAGGGAGGCGATGAGTAGATGGCCGGTGGTGGTGGCGCTCCTGGGGTTTGGGGCGCCCGCAGCCCCGTGCAGTGCGGAGGAGCTCGTTTATTTTGAGCGGGAGCTGGAAAACACGGTCTACGCCATCGGAACGGCGGGGTGCACACGATGGACCCCGATGTAGAGGCCCTGGGCTGGGGCAGAGCGCAAAGGCTGGGCGGCCGATCGAAGTATTTGCCCTGCAGCGCCGCAACATGCCCCTGAATCATCAAAAACACAAGAGGCCCCGGAGAGATCAACTACCCCTCTCCAGGGCCTCATCAAACTGGCGCGCCCAGCGGGACTCGAACCCACGACCCCCTGCTTAGAAGGCAGGGATTTGTATTATATTTTACAACATCTTAAATACAATGTAACAATATTGGGACAAGAATAGGGCAAGCTCACTTCTAAGAGCACCTACCCCCCAAGTGTACGGCGATCTCCTTTTTTCGCATAGGGCCTCTTCCTCTCCTCCCCTGCACACCACGCATTTCGGCATACCCCTTCAGTACGGAATTCCTCCATCAACCGCTGAATGGACCGTGCGGACAAGGCGGAAGCACTTGGCATAGTTCATTTTTGGGGCGTCTGCCTGTTCGATGAACACCGGGATCTGGGCACTTCCTTTTTTTCAGAGCTGGATCGGGGCGCAGCGGCCCCGGCATATCACTCGCCTAGTGCTGGCAGTAAATTTCACCTCGAAAGATCACAGAGACCAGATACCTCAATTATTGGGGGATCTACATTCCCATATCTGCGTGCTCGTTGTCCTGAGAAATTTACCTCAAGGGTCCAATCTTCTCTGAGGCGAAAGTCCAGGTGGAAAACATGCTCGATCACCCCGGACAGTCGGAGCCACAGTATAGCGACTAGACGAGCAGTTGCCAGGAAAAGATCCGGTTCGCTGCGGAGTTCTTTGTAGAGTTTGGGTAGGGGTGAGGCTTCAACCTTGAGAGGGGTACTTTGCCCGCGAATGAGCACCTCCAGTATGGTATCGTCTGTGAAGGCTCGACTTGTATTTCCACGGGCAGCCAGTTTTTCGTTCAATAGAATCCGTCTGGCTCTAATTTCTGCTAGTTGATCAGCAGAGTAATTTGAAGTGGCCATCTCCATGCCAACCCCAGAGTCGATTTTTTCAGGGACAAGAACCACGGACCACTTTTCTTGGCCATTTTGCCACACCTGTGAGATGGCCTCTACTTTTGCCAGAAGAGCGGTGTTCCCCCAGGCGGTTCCTACACCTTCTCGTGGTGCATCCCGAAGAGCAGACAGAAACGCGGCAACTGCCGGCGACTGTGGTCGAAGGAGTAACCGCACTTTATCGTCATATTCGACATGGTCTGCAGGTACGATCTGTATCTTTTCACCGACAAGCAGGAGGGCGTAGCCCTGTTGGGGTGCCTTCGTGCCTGTAGGGCTTCCTTGGACTACAGGCGCTGGCGCAGGTGCAGGTGCAGTCTGAGCTGCCTCGTAAGACCGCATGAGTCGGTGCAGGAGCATTTTTCCGAATTGCTTGGCAAGTTCGATTTCGCCTAGCTGTTCGGTTTTGAATTCCGTGTTTGGGTCTTGGGATAAATGCTGCCGGAAGATGTCACTACAATAGACCTGGTTCTCCTCCACTACCGGCTCGATCCGAGCGGCCGTGTTCACACTTACGCCCACAATATCGCGGACGTTCTCTCCGTCTAGAATGATAGTCGCTCTTGCCGCGTGCAGCCCTATTCTGATTGAAAGAGGTTCGGGGAATCCCAACCGTCTCCAGTTCTGGTTGCGGTAGTAATCGCGCAGGTCCAATGCAATCTCAGCCGCATCCATTGGGTCGTAGCTACAAATAAAAAATGCATCTCCCCAGGTGTTGTATTTGAAGTGATTTCTCGAGTGCAGGAATCGCTTTTCAAATTCTGCATTGACCTGCTTCAGTTTCGCGTACAAGGGGTCATCTGCGATTTTGGCATAACCGGCAACATCTGCGAACAGCAGTGAGATTATCTGTCTTTTTTCTGTCATCTTCGCCCCCTCCCCTACTCACCAAGGGCCTTGATCAGGGCATCTCGGGGGTCGCTGTAGTAGACTAGGGTGATCTTGGTCACCAGATCATCGGGCAGCTCGTTGAGTGGTTTTCGCGCACTGACCGGCATGAGAATGTATCCCCCGCCTTTTTCGATGGCG
>JADZBP010000047.1 GCA_020852055.1 Candidatus Latescibacterota bacterium | reverse complement strand
GCTCGCCGTCTTAGTTTTTAGAACCGGAGATGGGGATGAGCGACGCAGATCTGATCGCCCGCAGCCTGGGCGGAGAGGAAGGGGCCTTCGACCTGCTGGCCGGACGCTGGCAGCGCCGCCTCTACAACTTCATCCTGCGCTATATCGGCGGCGAAAGGGAGGAAGCCCAGGATCTGTGCCAGCAGACCCTGTTGAAAGCCTACCAGGGCCTGGGCCGGCTGCGCGAACCGGAGCATTTCTCCACCTGGCTGTACCAGATCGCCGTCAACGCCTGCCGCGACGAGTTCAGCCGCCGGAAACAGCGGCCCACCGTCTCGGTGGACGAGGTGGGCGAGCAGGCCGACCCCGAGGACCGGGGCGCCGAATTGGGCGCCATGCGGCGCGACCTGCGCGACTGGCTGGCCCGCGGGCTGCAGGCCATCCCCGAGGAGCAGCGGCTGGTGGTGGTCATGAAGGAGTACCAACAACTGAAATTCACTGAGATCGCCGAGATCCTCAACGTGCCGGTCAACACCGTCAAGTCGCGGCTCTATTACGGGCTGAACAACCTGAGAAAGGTGCTGGCCGGCTGGCAGATCTCGCAGGAGACTCTCGACCATGAGCTGTGAACTGAGCCACGAAGACCTGATCGCCTATGTACACGGCGAGGTGGAGCCGGCCCGCAAAGGGGCCATCGCCGCGCATCTGGAGGCATGCGCCGTCTGCCGGGGCAGCTACGAGGAACTGCAGCAGACCCGCCGGCTGCTGGGGGCCTGGCCCGACGAGGAACCGGCAACCAAGCTGGTCTTCCTGCCGCAGCGCTCGCGCTTCCTGGCCGCCGGCAACCGGTGGCGCCGGCTGGGCCGGGGCCTGACGATGGCGGCCGCCGCCTCGCTGGTGTTGCTGGCCCTGGGCCGCTCCCAGATCGAATACGGGCAGGGGCAGTTGCGATTGCAGTTGAGCCTGCATCCCGCCGATCCGGCGCCTGCCGAGGCCCCGCTCACCCGCGCCGAGTTCGAGCAGGGGCAGCGGCAACTGGCCGAACTGGTGCAACAGGCCGTGCAGCAGGTGCAGGCGCAGCAGCGCCAGGACCTCGAGCAGGCCCTGCAGACCTCGCAGACCCAGCAGCGCCGGCAACTGGAGCAAGCCCTGACCACCTTTGCCGAGGAACTCGACCAGCAGCGCCAGGAGGATCTACAGGCCGTCAGCCAGGGGTTGCAGGTCATCGACTGGTCCACGGCCGACCGCTTCACCCGCACCGAAGGGCTGTTGCAACAGTTGTTGATCGCCGCCGTCGATCGCTGAGGAGGAGGGCAAAATGAGGGCAATGGTCATCGCGCTTCTGGGGGGGCTCTTGCTGGCGCCGGCGGCGCGGGCCGACAAGTTCGACGGCCCGCGGATGCGGCGGGACCTGAGTATCGCCGAGGCCGTGCTCACCCGCCTGCAGGGCGGGGAGGAGATGCCCTTCGCCAACCCGGTGCGCGGGGTATACCTCAAGGATTACGGGGCGGTGTTCCTCAGCGCCGGCCGCAACCGCAACCTGCTGGTGGCGGTGCTCGAGGCCCAGCAGGAGGGCGTGGAGCGCAAGGCGGCGGAGGGCGGCGATTTTGCCCTCTTCAAGGAGCAGACCACCGAATTCCTCCAGTCCTATGCCGACGCCATCGCCCAGGTGGACGACGAGGAGCGCATCACCGTGCTCAGCGGCGACCTGGGCGGGGCGGCCGGTGGCTGGGTGCCGGGCCGGGGGCGGAAGATGATCCGCCGGATCTTCGGGGTGCCCGGCGACTCGGGTGGCCCGCCGCCTGGACCGGGCGGCCGGCCGGGCTTCGAGCGTCCGGCGGCGCCGCCAGGGGCTAAGGGGCCCAAACCGAACGAGGAATTCCTCCTGCGGGTCGAAAAGGAACTCGATGCCCCGGTCCGCGAGCCGGTGGTTTTTGAGGGGTCGGCGAAAAAGGCGGACCTGCGGGCCCTGCACCGGGGCCGGATCGAGGTGGAGGAGTTCAGGCGGCGTATCACCTGGCGGGAGCACCGGCCCGATGCGGAGGCAGCCAAACAGGTGGACCTGATGGCCGGCATGCTCGACAAGGCGCTGGTCGGGGACGGGCAGCCTGGCTGGGGGTCTGGGTATCGCTGCTCGGGGGTGTACCACGAGGGCCTGGGGGCGATCTTCTTCGTCAACCTGGGCTTTGGCAAGGTCTTCTCGGCCCTGGCCCCGCCGCGTTTCGACCGCAGCCGGCCGGTCCTGCCCCAGATCGAGGCGGTGGCCGGCGAGCAGCAGGAGAAATTCAAACGCGAGCTGATCGAGGTGGTGGCCGAGTACGGCCATACCCTGCCGCTCAAGGCGGGGGAGCACCTGGTGGTCGAGGTGCATTCGGGCGGGCCGGAGAAGATGGCCATCGATCTGGTGCTGCGGGTGGGGCGGGCGGAACTGGCCGCCTACCACCAGGGCGCCCTGACCCTGGAAGGGTTGAGCCAGAAGGTGGAGTTTGCGGAATAACCAACCCCCGGATCTAGCCCACGCGGTTGATGGCGGCCAGGCACATCTCTATAATGGGAGCATGTGCCTGGTCTTTTTGCTCTTCACTCTCGCTCTTGCCCTTCCCTGCCTGGCCGGGGAGAAGGTGCTGGGCATCACCATCTCCACCCACGGCGGCGGCCAGGACTGGGGCAGCGACGCGATGGTCCCCACCCTGCGCGACATCCGCCAGGTGGGCGCCAACTGGGTGGCCATCCACCCCTATGCCCGCATCGATGCCGACGGGCAGGTGAGTTTCCGCGACTTCGACCCGGCCTCGCCTCCCGCGTACCTGACCCGTCCCATCGCGGAAGCCCACCAGCAGGGACTCAAGATCTGCATCATCCCCCACCTGGCCTATTGGGGCTCGCCTTTCTCCTGGCGGGGCGATATCGCTTTTACCGAACCCGAGCAGTGGGAGCGTTTCTGGAGCGGCTATACCTATTGGATCAAACGCCTGGCCGCCGCCTGCCAGGGGGCCGACGGCCTGGTGGTGGGCAGCGAGTTGGACCGCACCCTGGGCTACGAGGACCAGTGGCGCAGCCTCATCGCGCAGGTGCGCCGGCTCAACTCCGCCCCCCTCAGCTACGCCGCCAACTGGACCGACTACACCCGGGTGCCTTTCTGGGACGCCCTCGACGTGGTGGGGGTCCAGGCCTACTTCCCGCTGGTCGACCATCTCCACCCGAGTCAGGCGGAGATCGAGGCCGGCTGGGCCCTGCGGGTGGGCGAGTTGCGGGCCTATGCCCACCAGACTGGCAAGTACATCCTCTTCACCGAACTGGGCTACAACCAGTCCAACCTGGCGCCGGTTGAACCGTGGAACTACCAGGTGGACGGGGAGGAAGCCCGCCCCGTTCAGGAGACCTGCATGCGCGCCGCCCTCGAAGTTGTGGCCGACGAGCCGAGTATCGTCGGCGCCTTTTTGTGGAAATGGTTCCCCTATCCGCGGCCGGTGGGCCGCGATTTCCAGATGGCGTCCCCCAATATCCAGCAGATCATCGCCAGTATCTGGCTGCGCGGCCGATGAGCGGAATGCGGTTGCCGATCTGGCTGGTGCTGATGGCCACCCTCGCCCCGGCCCTGGCCCAGGAACCCCTGAGCATCGAGCGGGCGGTGCAACTGGCCCTGGAGCGCAACGAGCGGGCCCAGACCGCCCAGCTGCAGGCCCGGGCCGCCGATGCGCGCGTGGCCCGGGCGCGGGCCTTTTTCTTTCCCGATCTGGCCCTGGCCGGCGCCTATACCCATCGCCCGTCGAAGGTGGCCGGGGACGAGGATGCCGTCCCGCGCAGCCAGGACCTGTTGGCCCCGCGCGCCATAGCCACCCTGACCCTCTTCGACCCGCGGGCCCTGCCCCTGTACCGGCAGGCGCGGCGCGAGCGGGACGCGGCCCACCTGAATGCCCGCGAGAGCCGGCGCCTGCTGGGTTTCGAGGCGGCCGACGCCTTTCTGCGCACCCTCAGCGCCGAGCAGGTGCACGAGGCGGCGCGGCGGCGCCTGGACCTGGCCGAGCAGAGCCTGGCCGACGCCCGGGCGCGTTTCGCCGCCCAACTGGTGGGCTCCAACGACGTGACCCGCGCCGAGCTGGAGCTGGCCACCGCCCGGCACCAGGCCACCCGCGCCCGCGGGGAGGCCGAGAATGCCTACGTGTACCTCGGCTACCTGCTCGACAGCCCCGTGGCCGGCCCCCTGGCCGCGCCGCAGACCCTGCTCGGAATCGCGGCGCTGGCCCCCGGCACCGAGGCCCCGCTCATCGAGGGGGCGCTGGCCTCGCGCCTGGACCTGGCCGCCAGCCAGCGCCACGCCCAGGCCCAGGCCGCCGCTGCCGCCGAGCCCCTGCGCCGGCTGCTGCCCAGCCTGAGCGCCAACGGCCAGTATCGCTTCACCCGCGAGCTGAACCCCGACGACGATACCCGCGACTGGTCGGCGGGTCTGGAGCTGAACTGGAGCCTCTACGACCGCGGCCAGTTGTGGGCCGAGCGCGCCGAACGCCGCGCCCTGGCCCGCATCGCCGACCTGGAGGCGCAGGCCGCCCGGCGCCGCGCCGCCCTGGAAGTGCGCACCGCCCTGGTGGCCCTGGCCAGCCAGCAGGCGGCCATCGACCAGGCCCAGGTGGCGGCCAGTGTGGCCCGCGAAAACGCCGCGCAGATTGCCGAACTCTACCGCCAGGGCCTGACCAGCGCCCTGGCCGTGGCCGATGCCAGCGCCCGGCTCTTCGAGGCCGAGGTGGAGTTGGCCCGCGAGCAGTACGGCGTGGCCTTGGCCTACCTGGATCTGCGTTCCGCCCGTGGTTTGAACCCTGTTGGAGAGGAGTCTGCCCCATGAGTTGGTGCCGAGTTGCGGGAGTGCTGTTAGTGGTTGCGGGTGCGGTTGCCGGTTGCGGCGGTGGCCCGCCCGCCCAGGCCCAGGGCGGCGCCAGGAAGCAGCTGCAGTTCCCCGTCGAGGTGGCCCCGGTGGAAGCCCACCGGGTCGATTACCGGGTGGATGCCGTCGGCTCGGTGGAGGCCTTCGAGGTGGTGCAGGTGACGGCGCGGGTCTCGGGGGTGGTGGAAAGGGTGCGCTTCAGCGAAGGGCAGCAGGTGACCAGGGAACAGGTGCTGGTGGAGATCGAGCCGGACCGCTTCCGCCTGGCGGTGGAGGCGGCGCGCGCCACCCTGGCCAAGGCCCAGGCGGCGCAGGCCGAGGCCGAGGCCAGCCTCAAGCGCCGCGAAGGGGCGGTCATCCAGAACCCCGGCCTGATCCCCGGCGAGGAGTTGGAGACCTGGCGCACCCGCGTCAACACCGCCCAGGCCGAGGTGGCCCAGGCCCGCTCGGCCCTGGAACTGGCGGAACTCAACCTGCACGACGCCCTGGTGCGCGCCCCGCTGCCCGGGGTCATCCAGACCCGCACCGTGCAGACCGGGCAGTTCGTGCAGCCCGGCGCCACCCTGGCCACCCTGGTGCGCCGCGACCCGCTGCTCCTGCGTTTCCAGGTGCCCGAGCAGGATGCGGTGTCGCTGCGGCCCGGCATCGGGGTGAACTTCGGGGTGCGCGACGACGTCCACCGCTACAGCGCCACCATCAGCCACGTGGCCGAAAGCGCCGACCTCAGTTCGCGCATGGTGGCGGTCACCGCCCAGATCGACGATCCGGCGCGCGACCGCCTGCGGGCCGGGGCCTTTGCCCAGGTGTCGGTGGCGGTGGGGGAATCGGTGCAGGCGCCGGTGGTGCCGCAGATCGCGGTGCGGCCCAGCGAGCGGGGCTTCCTCGCCTTTGTGGTCAACGACAACACCGCCCGCGAGCGCATCCTGACCCTCGGCATGCGCACCGCCGAAGGCTTGGTGGAGATCCGCTCCGGGTTGCAGGCGGGCGAGATGCTGGTGGTGCGCGGGGCCGAGGCGCTCTATGAGGGGGCCGCGGTGAAGGTGAGCGGGGCGCCCCCGGCCCAGGAGGCCAAGCCGTGAAGCTGACCGAAGCCTGCATCAACAAACCGGTTTTCGCCTGGATGCTGATGGCGGCGACCATCGTTTTTGGCGGGGTGGCCGCCTCGCGTATCGGCATCAGCCAGTTCCCTGACGTGGACTCGCCCAATATCTCGGTCAGCGTCAACTGGGAGGGCGCTGCCCCCGAGGTGGTCGAGAACGACGTGGTCGAGATCCTCGAGGAGGCCCTGGTGCAGGTGGAGGGGGTGCGCTGGATCACCTCCACGGCGCGGCAGGGCGGGGCCTCGCTCTCGGTGGAATTACATCTTGAACGCGACGTGGATCTTGCCCTGCAGGACGTGCAGACCAAGGTCTCGCAGGCCCAGCGCCGGCTGCCCCGCGACATCGACCCGCCGGTGATCTCCAAGTCCAATCCCGAAGACAACCCCATCATGTGGATCGGGCTCTCGGGTCCCTATCCGCGCCAGGTGCTCAGCGACTTTGCCCGCTACCGGCTGGCCGAGAAGCTGCAGCAGGTGCCCGGCGTGGGCGAGATCATGATGGGCGGGTACCTCGAACGCAACGTGCGCATCTGGATCGACGCCAACCGCCTCGACGAGAAGGGCCTGACCGTGGCCGACGTGGTGGGGGCGCTGCAGCGCGAGCACCTCGAATTACCCGCCGGCCGCATCGAGACCGAGGGCCGCGAGGTGAACGTGCGGGTGCTGGGTGAGGCCATCGACCTGAACACCCTGCGCCACCTGGTGGTGCGCGAGGTGGCCGGCAGCCCGATCTATCTCGAAGATGTGACCCTGGTCGAGGACGGCTTCGAGGACATGCGCCGCATGGCCCGCGTCAACGGCCTGCCGGCCCAGGGCCTGGGCATCAAGAAGCAGCGGGGCGCCAACGCCGTGGCGGTGGCCCAGGGGGTGCGCCAGGCGCTCGAGGAGATGAAACCCAGCCTGCCCGAGGGCATGGAGCTGGGCATCAACTTCGACTCGACCCAGTTCATCGAGGACTCGGTGCACAAGATCGAGTTCGAGTTGGTGGTCTCGGTGATCCTGACCGCCATCGTCTGCTGGCTCTTCCTCGGCTCCATCTCCAGTACCCTCAACGTGGTGCTGGCCATCCCCATGTCGCTCTTCGGCACCGTCGCGGTGCTCTACTTCCTCGGTTATACCCTCAACACCTTCACCCTGCTGGGCCTGGCCCTGGCGGTGGGCATCGTCGTCGACGACGCCATCATGGTGATGGAGAATATCTTCCGCCGCGCCGAGGGCGGGGAGGACCGGGTGACCGCCGCCCGCGAGGGCACCAAACAGATCGCCTTTGCGGCGCTGGCGGCGACCCTGGCGGTGGTGGCCATCTTCAGCCCGGTGATCTTTATGCAGGGGGTGACGGGGCGTTTCTTCATGCAGTTCGGCATCACCCTGTGTGTGGCGGTGTTGCTCTCCTACATCGAGGCCGTGACCCTGGCCCCGTCGCGTTGCTCCCAGCTTTTGAACACCTCGCGCGAGGGCCGCAACCGGGTGGGGTTGTGGGTGGACCGCGGTTTCCACCGGCTGGAGAAACGCTACGCCCGGGTGCTGGGCGGCGGCCTGCGCCGGCCGTACCTGGTGCTGGGCCTGGGCGGAGCGCTCTTCGTCGGCTCCATCTTCCTCTTCCGCTCCCTGCCCAAGGAGATGGTGCCCACCCAGGACCAGAGCCGGATGATGCTGCGGCTGCAGACGGCGGTGGGTTCGAACCTGGAGGAGACCGACCAACTCATCCGCAAGGCCGAGGCGATCATGCAGCCGATGCCCGAGGTGGAGCGCCTGTTCACGGTGGCCGGTGGTTTTGGCGGCGGCGCCGTGAACAGCGGCATGATGTTCGTGACCATCGTTCCCCCGGAGCAGCGGTCCTTCACCCAGGCCGAATTCGCCGTCAAACTGCGCCAGCAACTCAACGCCATCCCCGGCCTGCGCGCCATCTACCAGGACATGTCCCAGGCCGGCTTCACCGCCCAGGGCGGCTCCCCGGTGAACTTCTCGATTCTGGGCCCGGACTGGGACCAGCTGGTGACCCTCAGCGGCGATCTCAAACAGAAGCTGATGGCCAGCGGCCTGGCGGTGGACGTGGACAGCGACTACCGGGTGGGCATGCCCGAGCTGCGCATCACCCCGGACCGGGCCCGCGCCGCCGATCTGGGGGTGCCCATCGAGCAGGTGGCCACCACCCTCAACGCCCTGGTGGGCGGGGTGCGCATCGGCAAGTACAGCAGTGGCGGTCGGCGCATCGACGTGCGGGCCCGCCTGCTGGCCGAGCAGCGCTCGCGGCCCGAGGACATCGCCCGCCTCAAGGTGCGCAGCGCCTCGGGAGCCCTGGTGCCGCTTTCCTCGCTGGTCAGCTACGAGGAGAAGCCGGCGCTGCAGGCCATCACCCGGCGGGATCGCGAGCGGGCGGTCTCGATCTCGGCCAATGTGGCGCCGGGCCACTCGCAGGCCGAGGCCCTGGAACTGGTGGAGGAGTTGGGCCGCGGCTTGCCCCTGGGTTATCACATCACCCTGGTGGGGGCGAGCCAGACCTACCGCGAATCGAACGACAGCCTGGCCTTTGCGCTGGTGCTGGGCATCATGGTGGCCTACATGGTGCTGGCCTCGCAGTTCAACTCCTTCCTGCATCCGTTGACGGTGCTCACCATCCTGGTGCCAGCGCTCACCGGGGCCTTCCTCGCCCTGTGGCTGTCGGGCACCAGCCTCAATATCTTCAGCGGCATCGGTTTGCTGCTGCTGATGGGCATCGTCAAGAAGAACTCGATCATCCTGGTGGACTACGCCAACCAGATGCGGGCGGAGGGTCGCAATGCGCTGGAGGCGATGCTGCTGGCCGGCCCGGTGCGGCTGCGGCCCATCCTGATGACCTCGGCGGCGACCCTGATGGCGGCCATCCCCCCCTCGCTGGGCATCGGGCCTGGTTCGGAGATCC
Source organism: Candidatus Latescibacterota bacterium (assembly GCA_020852055.1). Lineage (GTDB taxonomy): Bacteria > Latescibacterota > UBA2968 > UBA8231 > UBA8231 > SICG01. Next base: position 7,134 of record JADZBP010000047.1, on the reverse strand, counting down.
GCGCCCCCATGGCCATCGCTGTCATCGGCGGTCTGGTGGTCTCCACCGCGCTGAGCCTGCTGATGGTGCCGGCCTTCTACGTGGTGGCCGACCGCCTGGTGGGCAGCACTGGCCGGATCTGGAATCGCCAGCCCCGGCCGGTGGAGGTGGTGGCGCCGACGCAGGGGGGGTAGGCAGGCGCTGGCCGCAAGCACCGGCAGCTGGTGGTGCAAATGACAGACTTCATGCCCGGCCCTCCCAGGGGGTCGGGCTTTTTTTCGGGGGGTCAGGCCCAAAGGAAACACTTGAGATTTGCCCGGACGATTGTAGATTAGACCCGCCCACGGCCAGGTTGCGTCTGGTTGACGGCTACACCCGGAGCCCCCAACACCGGAGGATCTGCCTATGCCCCCCTTCATCACCGCCCTGCTCAGCTCCGGCCTGCGCCTGGTGGCCAATGCGGCCCTGGTCAAGGGCAAGGCCTTTGTCGAGGAAAAGACCGGGGTCCGGCTCGACCAGGAAGAGTTGAGCGAGGAGGACCAACTCCGGCTGCGGCAGTTCCAGATGGAACACGAGGAGGAGTTGCTGCGCCTGCAACTGGAGGACAACAAACTGGGCCTGGAGGAGGCGCGGCTGCAACTGGAGCAGACCCGCGCCTACCTGGCCGACACCGCCGATGCGCGGGCGCAGCAGACGGCGCTGCAGACCAGCGCCGCAGCGCCCTGGTTCACCAAGGCGGTGCAGCCGGCGCTGGCGGTCTTCGGGGTGGTGGTGACCTTTTCCCTCTTCGCGGTCTTTGTGTCCTGGGCGGGCGGCACCCACCTGGTGACCGGGCCGGACGGCAAACAGACCCTGGAGCCGACCATGAACCCCACCCAGAAGGACCTGGTGGTCTATATCCTCGGGGTGCTCTCGGCGGTGGTGACCCAGATATTCAGCTACTACTTTGGCAGTTCGGCCGGCAGCGCCCGCAAGACCGAACAGTTGCAGCAGGCGCTGAACCAACAGCCCCCCGCCTGAGGAGGCCACCATGGCGCTGATCCACGAACAGGCGGCCTTCATGCGGGATGTGCGGCGGCTGCTCGAATACGCCGAGGGCCGGCAGTTGCTGGTGACCGGCGGCGAACTGGAGCGCAGCCCCGAGGCGCAGGCCCGGCAGGTGCAGCAGGGCCGCAGCCGCAGCCGCAGCATGGACGATTTGCACCTGCGCAAATGCGCCATCGACCTGAATTTCTTTGTCGAGCGGGAGGGGCATCCCGAGTGGGTGCACCGGCGCGAAGAGCTGGAGCCGCTGGGGGTCTACTGGGAGGGGCTGGACCCGCGCAACCGCTGGGGCGGGCGCGGCAAGGGGGTGCTGGAGCTGGCCCATTTCGAGCGCGACCTGGGGGCCTGGCCCTCGCAGGGCACCTCGGCGCTGGAACCGCCCGCCGAGCAGAACGAGCCCACGGCCGTGGCCACCCCGGAACGGCCGGGCACCATCACCACCACACCCCCGGCAGGCCAGCGGCCCGCCCTGCGCCGCGGCCAGGGCGAGCGCGGCGAGGTGCTGGTGCTGCAGGAAAAACTGGTGCAGCAGGACCTGCTCGAAGCGGCCGACGGGGTCTTCGGGCCGGCCACCGAAAAGGCGGTGCGGGCCTTTCAGCAGCGGCAGGGGCTGGTGGCCGACGGGGTGGTCGGGGCCAAGACCTGGGCGGTGCTCGAAGCGGCCGGGGCGGGCAGTGTGGCGCCGGCCAATACCCGCTGGCTGGGGGATGGGGATCTGGAACAGGCAGCCGCAAGTCTGGGCGTGGAGCTGGCGGCGGTGCGGGCGGTGTACCAGGTGGAGTCGAATGGCCGGGGTTTTGCCGAGGACCAGCCCAAGATCCTCTTCGAGGGCCACATCTTCTGGCGGCAGCTCAAGGCCCACGGTCTGGACCCCCAGCGTCTGGCCAGCGGCAATGAGGATATCCTGTACGCCAAATGGACCCGCGCGTTCTACGGCAGCCAGGCCCACGAGCGCGAGCGACTGCGCCGGGCCCGGGCCATCCACCCGGCGGCGGCGGCCGAGTCGGCCTCGTGGGGGCTCTTCCAGATCATGGGTTTCCACTGGCAGCACCTCAATACCGCCTCGCCGCCTGCCCCCTACCAGTCGGCGGAGGATTTTGCCGGGCGTATGGGCCGCCATGAGCGCGACCAGCTCGAAGCCTTCTGCCTCTTCCTGCGGGTGACGCGGGGCCGGGGTGGATTGTTGGTGGACCTCCTGCGGCAGCGGGACTGGCCGGCCTTTGCCTATGCGTACAACGGCTCCGGGTACCGCGCCAACGCGTACGACGACAAACTGCGGGCCGCGTACCTGCACCACACGCAGACCGCAACCTGAAAACGGGAGGGCAACCGATGAGCTACGCCACGATGTGGACCTACCCCTGGGACGTGCTGGACGAGGGGGTAGAAAAGGTAGTGGGTTTCCTGCGCGAGGAGGTGGGCCTCGATGCCATAAGCCTCACCCCGGTGTATCACACCTACGACCAGTTGCGCCTGCACCTGCCCGGACCCAGGCTGCTTTCCACCTACGAGGACGCGGTCTACTTCCAGCCCGAGCTGGCCTGCTACCGGCAGACCGCGATCCAGCCAGAGGTTTCGCCCCTGGCCCGGGACCGCGACCCGCTGGCGATCATCAGCCGGCAGTGCCGGGCCCGCGGCCTGAAGCTCACCCTGTGGACCATCGGCATGCACAACCACCTGCAGGCCCGCCGCCATCCCGACTGCGCCCTGCAGGGGGCCTTCGGCGATCCGTACCCGGGGGCGCTCTGCCCGGCCAATGTGCAGGTGCGGGAATATATCCGCGCCCTCAGTGTCGAATTGACCAGCCGGTATGAGGTGGACTGCATCGAATATGAGTCGCTTTACTATCTGGGCTGGGGCATGTTCCGCAACCACGCCAAGGTGGGGGTGGACCTGGGCCGGGTGGGCCGGCTGCTGCTCTCGTTGTGTTTCTGCCCCGCTTGTCGGCAGCGGGCTGCTGCCTCCGGGGTGGACGCCGGGGCGCTGCAGGCGCAGGTGCAACAATGGTTGGAGCGGCTCTTCGCCGGCGGCGTGCTGGGCGATGGACTGGAGGATTTTGTCGTCGCCGCACCCCTCCTGACGGCCTATCTGCAGGTGCGGGCCGCCACCGTCACCTCGCTGGTGGCCGAGTTGCGCCAGGCGATCAAGACCCCGATCTCCTTCCTCTACATGGGCGATTACCTCAACAACGGCATCGACACGGCTGCCATCGAGAAGCTGGTGGATCAGGTGGAGATCCTCTGTTATGGCAGCGACCCGGTCCAGGCCCGCGCCCAAGCCGAGGCGCGGCGGGTGCAGATGGCCGCGCCGGAGCAGTTGCTGGCCGGCCTGTCGGCCTTTCACCCGGTGGCCGATGCCCAGACCCTGCGGCAGGTGATCGGGGCGGTACATGCGGCCGGGGTGCGGCGTTTTTCCTACTACAACTACGGCATGATCCCCAAAAAACACTTTCCCTGGATCAGGGAGGCGCTCGACGAGGTGCGCCGTCATGGCTGAACGAGCACAGCAACACACGGCGGAGGTGGTGAGGCGGCGGGTGGAGGATTGGGCGGAGCGGGTGCGGGGGCAGGGCGGCAGGGCGGGTGAAGCGGATCTGGAGGAACTGCTGGCAGCGGTGCGCGGCGGTCGGCTGCGCCAGCGGCTGCTCTATCTGCACGCCGGCAGCCCGAGCATCCGGTCGCCCCTGGTGGGCACGGCCCTACACGAGCCGGTGGCCGGCTCCCTGACTCAGATCGACCCTCTGGCCCCGGAACTGCCCTACACCTGTGTCCACGACGCCATCCTCGACGGCTGGCGGGTGATCCATTTTCCTCTGCAGACCGCCCCGTTCGAGGATCGCGAGATCGACATCATGGGCTACGAGTTTGTCCTGGAAAAGATGGAGGTATATGATGGCTGAGGTGTTGTCTCCGCCGGCCGTACTGCTGGGCGACGACGAGGTGCTGGCCTTTGTGGTCCGTGGCTACCACCTGGTCCGCCCCGAATTGCCGGCCGGCTTCCACGACGAGGTCTGCGCCGCCATCGCTGCGCTGAGCGCTAATCCGGGCAACGGGGTGCTCGACGCGGTGCCCCAGTTGCGCCAGGTCTACGAACACCCGCAGGTGCGCGGGGCCCTGGCCAGCCTGCTGGGCGCCGACTATTCCATGAACGGCCACCGCCACCTGCACACCAACCCGCCCGGCAGCCGCAGCCAGGGCTGGCACCAGGACGGCACCAACGTGCGCCATCACCAGATCTGGACTGTGCTGGGCATGTATTATCCGCAGACGGTGACGGCGGAGATGGGGCCCACGGTGGTGATGCCGGGCACCCACTTCCGCAACGCGCCCACCGACCGGCTGCAGACCTACGCCAACCTGCGCGGCCAGGTGCCGCTCACGGTGGAGGCCGGCACCGTGGCCATCACCCACTACGATATCTGGCACGCCGCCACCCTCAACCGCTCGGCCCGGCCCCGGCACATGCTCAAGTTCCTCTTCGACCGGGTGAGCCCGCCCCAGGCGCCAAGCTGGGCGCACGAGCCGGGCAAAGCCGAGGAAGCGGCCCGCCGGCGGCTGCGCGAGATGGTGGGCACCCAGGGTTATTGCTCGGATTACTACAAGGAGTGGGAGTTGCGGCAGGAGATGTGGAACTGGCTCCTGGGCCCGGCCAAGCCGGTGCCGCCGGGGGCCTTCAAGGACATGTTGTCCTGAATCGATCCGACCGAAAAACAGCCCCCTGACCCGGCTACCGGATCAGGGGGCTTTGCTTTTGGGGCTCAGCTCAGACCGGGATACCGGGCACCTTGCATTCGACCCGGTAGATGGAGGTGGTGGCGGTGATGATCAGGGTGCGGCAGCTGGGGCCGGTGAAGGCCAGGTTGGCGGTGCCTTCCGGGACCTTGAGGATGCCCAGGTGCTTGCCCTGGGGCGAGAAGATCCAGATGCCGCCCGGCCCGGTGAGGTACACGTTGCCGCGCACGTCCACCTTCATACCGTCGGGCACCCCGCCCTCGCCCTTCTCTTTCGCAAAGAGCTTGCCCTTGTCGATGCTGCCGTTGGCCTGCACCTGGAAGACGCGGATGTGCATGCGGGCGGTATCGTTGATATAGAGCAGGGACTCGTCGGGGGAGAAACACAGGCCGTTGGGACGGTCGAAGTCATCCACCAGCAGGGTCAGGGTCTTGCCGTCGGGGGAGAGGCGGTACACCCCCTGGCAGGGCTGCTCCTGCTCGCCGGGGGTGCCAAAGGCCTCGCCCAGGCCGTAGGGCGGGTCGGAGAAGTAGACGGCGCCGTCGGACTTGACGATCACGTCGTTGGGGCTGTTGAGCTTCTTTTTTTTGTAGTGCGAGGCGATGACGCTGATGGTGCCGTCGGCCTCGGTGCGGGTGACGCGGCGGTTGGCGTGTTCGCAGGCCAGTAGCCGGCCCTGGCGGTCGTAGGTGAGGCCGTTCGACTTGCCGGAGGGCACCCGGTAGTCGGTGAGGCCGTCGATGGGCGACCAGCGCTTCATGTGATTGGCCGGGATATCGCTGAAGACCAGGAAGCCGCCACGGGCGTTCCACACCGGGCCTTCGGTGAACTGCATGCCGGTGGCCAGGCGTTCGACCTTGGCATCGGCGGGGATGAGGTCTAGTACCTTCTTGGAGATGACTTCGAGACTCATGCAGGGCTCCTTGCAGAGTGGGATGGAGGGGCTACGCTTTTAGATGAACCACACTCAGGCCGTAGACGATCAGGCTGGGAATGGTGAAGGACACCCGGTGATGGGCCGCAGTGTGCGTTAAGATAAGGGGCTCGCGCGTCTCGGGATAGTGCCATTCCACCCGGTCCACCTCGGCGCCGGCGGCCAGGCGCAGGTCCACGTGGATGGGGCCGGTGGGCAGGGGCACCTCGATGAGGGTGTCTTCGTTCTGGTGATAGTTGACCCAGTGCAGCACCAGGGCCTCGGCCTGGTCTGGCTTCCAGGCGCGGTTGCGCACGTACCAGGGGGCGTCGGTGCGCAGCCAGGAGGGGCCGCAGAGCTGGCGCCACAGGCCGCGGAATTGCCGGGCATACTCGTCGTGCTCGGGCAGGGGGAAGACCGGCATCTCGATGCCCGGGGCGATTTCCTTCATTTCGGGTTTCCAGGGGCCGGTTTCCAGATAGAGGGTGCCGGGATGGCCGGCTTTCCAGGCGGCCATCGGGCTGTCCGGGTTGGGGCTCTGGTCGGGCAGCAGCGTGCCGGTTTCGCCGGTGAAGAGCACCTTGCCGCCTTTGGCGACGTAGGCCTCCAGCCAGGCGTTCTCCTCGCGGGTGAGGCGTTTGACCCCCGGCAGGATGAGGGCCTGGTACGCCCCGCCCTTTTCGATCAGCTGGTCGTCGAGGATGAGATCGAAGAGCCAGTGGTCGTCCTCGAGGATACGGCCCAGGCGTTTGAGCGGTTCGATGCTCTCGGCCTCGGATTCCAGTTCGGCGCGGCGCGGATAGACCAGGGCCAACTGCGAGTAGGGCGTGGCCGGATGGTAGAGCGGGTCGCGGTCGGCCAGGAAGCGGTGGTAACGCACGATGGGGGCATAGTACTCGTCGCGGCCGATGCCCTGGTCGCCAATCTCGGGCAGGTGGAAGGCCAGCGAGGCGCCGCCGTGGGCGGCCACTTCGGCGATGGAGAGGCGCAGGCGGCGGGAATCGTACTTGTTGATGATGAAGGGCCGGCCGTGGCCGGCGGCGTGGGTGAAGCGGGCTGGCAGGCCCATATCGGCCAGGTAACCCCTGGCGATATTGCTGCGGCCTTTGTGTCCGCCCTGGCTGTACCAGATGTAGTCCTCATCCTTGGACCACAGTTCGGTGGGCAGCAGGCTGCGCTCGTCCACGGGGCCAAAGTCGTATTTGTGGTACCACTGCGAGAGCAGCAGGTCGGGTTTTATGGCGCGGGCGTGGTCGATGAGCACCTCGTCGAAAAGCTCCTTGCGGCGCAGGTGCACCTCGCGCTGCACCTCCAGCTCCCAGCGCTGCCGCAACGGGGCGGGGCAGGCGGGCAGGGGGGAAAGCAGGTCCGCGACCTGGGCCGGGTCGGTGTGGCCGTACAGCTCCTTGAGCTGGGCGCCGTTGAAGACCCGGCCGAGCAGGGGGATCATGCGGGCGCGGCAGTACT
>JADZBP010000046.1 GCA_020852055.1 Candidatus Latescibacterota bacterium | reverse complement strand
TGACAGGTCTCCCATACTGGATGGAGCCGGCAGGGAGCGTGCAGGGCTCGCCTCGCCGGGCGGGTTGAGATAAACAGGAAATAGGCCGGCGGGCAGTTGTTGTCAAGGGGCACCGCCCTGCGACAGGGGGGGCACTTTTCTACATTATAGAGGGAGCAGGACCAAAGGGGGGGTAAGAGGTCGGAAATGCCGGAAGCCAGATCCCAAGTCTGCGCAACGGGTAATACCAGACGGGGCAGTGCGTCATCCCGCACCCTGCCCCGGTTCACCCTGGGCATGGTGGTGCTGGCCGGCCTGGGGCTGTGGTGGTACGGGGGGGATTATTACACCCTGCCCCTGGACCAGCGCCCCGACGCGCCGCTGCACCCGGTACTCGATCCCACCGGTTCCCTGGGCCATCCCCTCGGCATGCTGGGCACCGCCATGCTGCTGGGCATCCTGGTCTACAGCCTGCGCAAAAACCTGCGCTTCCTGCAACGGGTGGGCACCCTGCGCCAGTGGCTTTCGGTGCACATCTTCTTCGGGCTGATGGGCCCGCTGCTGGTCACCTTCCACACCGGCTTCAAGGTCGAGGGCCTGGTGGCCATCGCCTACTGGAGCATGATGGTGGCCATGCTCAGCGGGATCTTTGGCCGCTATATCTATATCCAGATTCCGCGCACCGCCACGGGGGATCGGGCCTCCCTCGATTCCCTGCAGGAGGAGCAGGTCCAGTTGGAGGCGCAGTTGCGCCAGCAACTGGGCGGGGAGCCGCGGCTTTACGACCAGATCCAGGCCCTGCTGTTGACCGGCAGGGAGAGGGAATTGCAGGGCTGGGGCGCCCTGGCCCAGGTGGCGCGTCAGGACCTGAGCCGCCCCTTCATCCGGCGGCGGCTGGTCGGCATGCTGAAGGGACACAGCCACCTGCACCCGGATGCCATCCGCCAGGTGGTGCACCTGGCCCAGCGCAAGGCCATCCTGGCCCGCCGTCTGGCGACGATCGAAGCCATGGACAAGGCCTTCCACTACTGGCATGTCTTCCACCGGCCCTTTGCCTGGATCATGCTGGTGATCGCCGCGGTGCATATCGGCGTGGCCCTGCTCCTGGGCTATACGGGGACCTGAGATGGACAGCGCGATCATCTGGGGCGTGGCGGCCCTGCTCATCCTGATCTTTGTCGGCCCTTATGTGCGCCAGATGCGCCGCCGCGAAGAGCGCAACCGCCAGCGGCGCGAGATGTCGGAGGCTGCCGGCCTCAACGAGCCGCCTTCGCTGCACCCCTATATCGACCCCGAGATCTGCCTGGGCAGCGGCGCCTGTGTGACCGCCTGTCCCGAGGGCGATATCCTGGGCCTGATCGAGGGCAGGGCAGCCCTGATCCACGCCTCGCGCTGTGTGGGCCACGGCCAGTGTGCGGCGGCCTGTCCGGTGGGGGCCATCACCCTGGTCTTCGGCACCGCCCGGCGCGGGGTGGACATCCCCCACGTGAAGGGGGACTTCGAGACCAATGTGCCTGGATTATACATTGTTGGCGAGTTGGGGGGCATGGGTCTGATCCGCAACGCCATCCGCCAGGGCCGCCAGGCCGTGGACGGTATCGCCGCGCAGCCCGCCCCGGCCGGCAACGCCGAATTCGACCTCTTCATCATCGGCGCCGGCCCCGCCGGCATCGCCGCCTCCCTCAGCGCCCTGCAGCACCGGTTGCGTTTCCGCACCATCGAGCAGGAGGAACCCGGAGGCGCAGCCCGCCACTACCCGCGCCAGAAGGTGGTGATGACCGAACCCATGGACATCCCCCTCTACGGCAAATTCACCCACTACCAGATCGCCAAGGAGGAGTTGATCGAGCTGTGGGAAAAGGTGATGGCCAAGACCGGCCTAGAGATCCATACCGGCGAACGGGCCCTCGACGTGCAGCACCAGGACGGGGTGTTCAAGATCACCACCTCGCAGGGGGAATACACCTCGCACCGGGTGGTGCTGGCCATCGGCCGGCGCGGCACCCCGCGCAAGCTGGGGGTGCCGGGGGAGAAACTCGCCAAGGTGGCCTATCACCTTCTGGAGCCCGAGCGCTTCAACGATAGCCAGATCCTGGTGGTGGGCGGCGGTAACAGCGCCCTCGAAGCGGCCTGGGCCCTGGCCTGCCAGGGCCGCAACAACCACGTGGTCGTGGCGCACCGGGGCCAGGCCTTTGACCGGGCCCGCCCCGAGAACCGCCAGCGGCTGGAGGAGCAGTGCCAGGCCGGCAAGGCGCAGATCCATTTCGAGACCGTGGTCCGCGAGATCCGCGAGCAGGAGGTGGTGCTCGACTGCCAGGGCCAGGAGCGGGTGGTGCCCAACGACCAGGTATTCATCTTTGCCGGCGGCGAGTTGCCCACCGAATTCCTGCACAAGCTGGGGGTGTCCATCGAGCGCAAGTTCGGGGAGGCCTGAATGCGCTACGGGTTGCTGATCGTCCTGCTGTGGAGCATGCCCCTGGCGGCGCAGTTGCTCTCTCCCGGCGAACTGGCCAAGCCCCACGCCGAGTTGGAGGGGCTGCAGCAGTGCACCAAATGCCACACCCTGGGCAAAAGGGTGGATGATGGCCGGTGCCTGGAGTGCCATAAACAACTGGCCGAGCGGATCCGCGCCGGCAAAGGGTACCACGCCACCCTGAAAAAGCCCTGCGTCGATTGCCACAGCGACCACCGCGGCCGCGAGTACCAGATGATCCGCTGGAACCCGGAGCAGTTCGACCACGCACAGACGGGTTATCTGCTGGAGGAGGCGCACAGCCGGCTCAAGTGCGCCCAGTGCCACAAGGAGCGCAGCTATCTGGGGTTGTCGCGGGCCTGCCTGCCCTGCCACACCGACCAGCACCAGGGGCAGTTGTCTGCCGAGTGTCTCACCTGCCATACCATGGCCGCCTGGAAACCGGCGGCGCGCTTCGACCACGCGAAGAGTGCCTTCCCCCTGCAGGGCCAACACGCGCAGGTGGAATGCGCCAAGTGTCACCAGCAAGGGAAGTACAAGGGGCTGCCCTTCCAGCAGTGCCGCGACTGCCACCAGGACCCCCACCGGCCCAGCCTGGGGAACGATTGCCAGCGCTGCCACACGGTGGCGGGATGGAAGGGGGCCAG
>JADZBP010000045.1 GCA_020852055.1 Candidatus Latescibacterota bacterium | reverse complement strand
ATGGTGTTGATGGCCATGGGCAGCTGATCGTCGGCCGGGGCGAGGGGGTCCGGGGACTGGGGGAGCTGGGCTGAAGGGTCCATACAGACCTGGCTGGCGAAGGGGCCGGGGGCGCTCTGGTCTAAGGTAGACAAAGGCCGGGGCTGGATCAAAGAAGGGGGCAGGCAAAAAGAGAGGCCCGGTGGCATGAACCACCGGGCCTCCTGCGTGACGGGTACTTCAGTTCAGCGACTACTGCTGCGAATGTTTGACCTCGCCCCAGGAGGCGTTTTCCACCGCGGTGGGTTTGGCGCGTTTGGCCGGGCTCTTCTTGTCCTTGCCGTCATCCTTCTTCTTGTCCTTGTCGCCATCCTTCTTTTCGGCCTTGCCCTCGTCCTTCTTTTTGGCGTCGTCCTTCTTCTCGACCTTGCCATGGTCGTCGCCGTGATCGTCGTCGTCGGCAACCTCGCCCCCCTGATCGTGGGGTACCAAGACGGTCACGCTGCCCGTGGTGCTGCCGCCCTTGCCGTCGGCGGCGGTGAAGGAGATGGTGTAGGTGCGGCCGGTGCCTTTGCCGTTGCGGGTGGCGCGCACCTGGGCCGTGCTGGTGCCGATGCCGGTGGCGTCAGCGCTGCCGGTCTCGTTGTTGGTGATGCCGGTGATGGTGATGCTCACCGCGTCGCCGTCCGGGTCGGTGACCCCGTTGATGGTGATGGGCACCATCTTGTTATTGGGCGGCCAGATGCTGGCAGTGCTGGGCGTGGCGGCCGAGACGTTGGGCGGGCTGTTGGCGCTCATGCCGGCGCTGCCGGCGTTGTAGACGGCCTGGATTTCGGTCTGATCGAGGGCGCGGTTGAAGAGGGCCACCTCGTCGATGAGGCCGTCGAAATAGGAGTTCAGCCAGTCGAGGGTGCCGATGGTGATATCGGCGTATCCGGTATTGAGCCCACCGGCATAGTCCTTCGAATCGATCAACTGGCCCTGCGTATAGACCTTGGCCGTGAAGCCATCGTAGGTCAGTGCTACATGCACCCAGCCCTCGGCGGGCACCTGGGGGTCGAAGTAGATGTCGTCGCTCCAGGTGTAGAACTCCATCTGGCGGTAATAGTGCATGTCCAGGCTGAAGGCCTCTCGGTAGCTCGAGTTGCCCCAGTGGAAGATGGTGTTCGCGTTCATATCCCAGGATGAGGGGCGGGTGTAGACCCACAACATCAGGGTGCGCGGAGCATTGCCGGTGGGCAGGCTGGGGCTGGCAGGCACCCGGACATAACCGCTGCTGCCATCGAGGCTGAAGGCCTGCCCGACCATACCCGGGGCAAAGCTGATGCCGCCCAACAGCGTGCCGTTATTGCTGCCCTGGCTGTCGTTGGCGTTGCCTTCGCCGCGCCACCAGCTCACCAGGCCAGACGGAATAGGGGCACTGGTCTGTGCCTGCGCCGCATTCGGGGACATGCCCAGGACCCCTGCGAGTAGCAAGGCTCCACAAAAGGCGCCACTCATTTTCCTCATTTGGTATCCCTCCTTAAAAGTGGCCCGGCGGTAAAAACCGCCGGGCCTGCTGTTTGTGTTACCTTGCTTCAGCGACTACTTGACCAGCAGCATCTTGCCGAGGGCGGTCTGGTTGCCCGAGACCAGTCGGTAGAGGTAGAGGCCGGGAGCGACATCCTGCCCGGCCTGGTCGCGGCTGTCCCACTCGATCTGGTAGGCGCCGGCCTGCTGCATCTGATCGACCAGCACCCGAATCTGTTGACCCATCACGTTATACACCGTCAGCTGCACCTGGCCGGCCTCGGCCAGGTTGTAGCGCAGGGTGGTGGAGGGGTTGAAGGGGTTGGGGTAGTTGGCTTCCAGGCCAAAGCCGGTTGGCAGGCTGCCCACCAACTTGGCGTGGTGGTCGTCGTCGCGGTGGTTGCTGCGGCCGCTCTTGCCGGGGGCCACCTCGACGCGGGTGGACTGGTTGCCCGCCGCATCGGCAGCCCAGACTACCAGCTTCAGCCCGGGACCCTTGGCCGAGGTCAGCTTGAGGGTCTTGTCGAACTGATACTGGGCCTCGTACTCGTCCTTCTTGTCCTTCTTGACCTCCACCTGTATTTCCTGGCCGTTGCTGACGCTGAAACCGCCGTTGGCCAGCACCTGGGTCCACAGCGCGCGCAGGGCCGGCTCGCTGGGGCCTTCGAGCTTCACCTGCAGCTTGCGCTTCTCCATCTTCACCTGGATGCGGTTCTTCTTCTCGCGCTTGTAGCTGACACTCATGCTGCTGCCCGAGGTCAGCGGCTGGGCGAGCAGGGACGAGACCGTCGGATTGGTGTCGACCAGGTCGACGGCGGTGGCGGTGACGCGGTAGAAGTTGCCGTCCTCGTCCTCGTCGTCGTCGTGGCCGCGGCTGATGGCCACCAGGGCGGCGCTGGCCGTTGGGGCGGTGGTATCGACCAGGTTCACCACGACCTCGTCCACGGCGCTGCCGCCCTGGCCGTCGCTCACGGTCAGGGTGAAGGTGTGGGGGCCCTGGGCCAGGGAGAGGGTGGGGTTGGATGCCGTGGAGATTTCGGCGCTGTTCTCGCTCCAGCTATAGCTCAGCGCGTCGCCATCCGGGTCGGTGGAAGCCGCGCCGTTCAGGGTGACGCTGGTCAGGGGGCCGGTGCCTTCCACCGTCTGGTCCGGGCCGGCGTTGGCCACCGGCGGCTGGTTGGCGGCCATCACGGTGACGGCGGTGGTGGCGCTGCTCTGGAGCAGGCCATCATCGACGACCAGCGCAAAGTAATAGGTGCCCGGAGCCGGCGCGACGAAGGTGGGGGTGGCGGTGTCGGCCCCGCTCAGGGCGATGGGCACCCAGTCGGGCGGGGTATAAGAGGAGAGCGGCGAATAGAAGTTGTGCCAGTGGTAGCTGAGCGGCTGATGCTCGGGGTCGCTGCTCTGGCTGCCGTCCAACTGCACGACCTGCCCCGATATCACGGTCTGGGCCGGGCCGGCGTTGGCCACCGGCGGCTGGTTGGCCGGGGGGGTGATCTGGCTGCGGAGCAGATCCAGTTCCTGCGGGGTGAGGGCCCGGTCGTAGAGAACCACCTCGTCGACGAGGCCGTCCACCGTATGCCCGACGAATTGGGCCAGCCCGCCGAGGGTGGCGGCCGGACGGCCCGGACCGGGGTTGGCGTAGACCGTCTGCCAGGCACCGTCGGCATAGAAGGTGGCGGTGGTGTGATCGCGGTCGTACACGGCGGCGACAAAGTGCCACTCGTTCAGGCTGAGCTGGAGGGGGGAGTAGTGCGGATCGACCCCGGTCCCGCCGGCCACCCCGTAGCTATAGCGGGCGTCGTGCAGGTTGAGCGAGCGATCATAACCGCCGTCATCGTGGCCGAAGACCCAACCCTGGTCGTTGGCCCTGCTGCGCAACTTCACCCACATGCCCACCGTCAGTTGCGGCAGGGCGTCGGGGCCGATATT
>JADZBP010000044.1 GCA_020852055.1 Candidatus Latescibacterota bacterium | reverse complement strand
TGCCCGTCACCCTCGACGTGGGCACCGACAACGCCGCCCTGCGCGACGACCCCCTCTATATCGGCATGCCCCAGCCCCGCCTGCGCGGCCCCGCCTACGACGCCTTGGTCGACGAGTTCATCAGCGCCGTCACCGAGGTCTTCCCCCGTGCCCTGGTCCAGTTGGAGGACTTCGCCAACAACAACGCCTTCCGCCTGCTGGCCAAGTACCGCAACCAGATCTGTCTCTTCGACGACGATATCCAGGGCACCGGCAGCGTGGTGCTGGCCGGCATCTACGCCGGGCTGCGCCTGGCCGGCAGCAAGCTGGTGGACCAGTGTTTCCTCTTCCTGGGGGCCGGCGAGGCCGGCCTCGGGGTGGGCGAACTGATCGTTGCGGCCCTGCAGGCCGAGGGCATGAGCGAGGAGGAGGCGAGAAAACGCTGCTGGTTCTTCGACTCCAAAGCCCTGGTGGTGGCCGAGCGCACCGACCTGGCCGAACACAAGCGGGTCTTTGCCCACGCCCACCCCCCGGTGGGCGATTTCGCCGCCGCCATCGCCGCCCTGCGCCCCACCGCCCTCATCGGCGCCTGCGGCATGCCCGGCAAGTTCACCCGGCCCATGCTCGAAACCATGGCCGACCTCAACGAACGCCCGCTGATCTTCGCCCTCTCCAACCCCACCTCCAAGTCCGAGTGCACCGCCCAGCAGGCGTACGAGTGGACCGGTGGCCGGGCCATCTTCGCCAGCGGCAGCCCCTTCCCGATCGTGGAATACGGGGGCCGCACCTTCGATCCGGGCCAGGCCAACAACGCCTATATCTTCCCGGGTGTGGGGCTGGGGGCCATCGCCTGCGAGGCCCGCTGCGTCACCGACGAGATGTTCTTCGCCGCCGCCAAGGCCCTGGCCGGCGAGGTCGCCGAATCCGACCTGCGCACCGGCCGCATCTTTCCGCCGCTCAGCAGCATCCGCCAGGTCTCGGCGCAGATCGCCCTGGCCGTGGCCGAGGTGGCGTACGCGCGTGGCCTGGCCGGCCAAGCCCGGCCAGCCGATCTGCCGGCCCATATCCGCAGCCTGATGTACCAACCGGAATACCACCACTACCGCTGAACGCCCTGCTAGCCGCGGGACCAGGCCGGCATTTGGTCCCGCGGCGGTCTTTCGCTTCACCCCCACCCACCCCGCCTGAAAGGAGCCCCCCTTGGCAGCCAAAGCCATGACCTCCCGCGAGCGCTTCCAGCGCATGTTCGAGCACCGCGAAGCCGACCGCATTCCCATCATCGACGGGCCCTGGGGCGATACCGTGGCCCGCTGGCGCCGCGAGGGTCTGCCCGAAGGGGTGGATTGGGTGGACTACTTCGGTGTCGACCGGGTGGTGGGCATCGGGGGCGACGCGGGCCCGCGCTGGCCGGGCCGCCGGCTGGAGGAGACCGACGAGTACGTGGTCGACCTGACCTCCTGGGGCGTCACCCTCAAGAACCTGAAATCCACCTCGGTGCCCCAGTACCTCGACTTCCGCATCAAGGACCCGGATACCTGGCGGGAGGCGCGCGAGCGGATGGTGCCCAGCCGCGACCGGGTGGACTGGGAACGCCTCAAGACCAACTACGCCACCTGGCGCGAGCGCGGGTACTGGATACAGGGCAACCCCTGGTTCGGCTACGACGCCACCCACTCCTTCGTCGCCATGGAGCGCCTGCTCGAGGCGATGATCGAGCAGCCCGAATGGTGCGCCGAGATGTTCAACCACTGCCTCGATGTCAGCCTGGCCCTGCTGGACATGATCTGGGACGAGGGGTACACCTTTGACAGCATCTTCTGGTGCGACGACATGGGGTACCGGGGCACCCAGTTCTTCTCCCTGAGCATGTACCGCGAACTGCTGCGCCCGGTGCAGCAGCGCGCCATCGCCTGGGCCCACGCCAAGGGCATCCGCGCCCACCTGCACTCCTGCGGCAATATTGTGCCCTTTGTGCCCGAATTGATCGACATCGGCCTCGACGCCCTCAACCCGCTCGAGGTCAAGGCCGGCATGGACCCGCTGGCGCTGAAAAAGGCCTACGGCGACCGCCTGGTGTTGCACGGCGGCATCAACGCCGTGCTCTGGGACAAACCCGACGAGATCGAGGCCGAGATGCGCAAGGTGATCCCGGCGATCAAGGAACACGGCGGCTATATCTTCTCCTCCGACCATTCCGTACCTTCGAGTGTCAGCCTCGAGGACTTCCGCCGCATCATCAACCTCGCCGTGGAACTGGGCCGGTACGATTGACCGCTCCCGGACAGGAGGGACCATGAGCCCCGACAGCAAGGAGGACCTGCACCGGTGGCATGATGCCGCCCCGGTTGGCCAACCCGTAGACCTGGCGCCCTGGACCTATGTCTGGCGGGCCGACCGCGAGGTGCAGGAAACGCCGGAGGCCTATTTCATCCCCCGGCGCCTCGAACGGCTCGACCGGGTGTACCGCACGGCGCGGAACGTGCTGCCCGAAGCGGAGTTGAAGAGCATCTATTACGAGATGCCCGACCTGCTCAGGCCACTGCCCCCGCCCCCCCGGTACCCGCTCCAGCTGGGCCTGCTCTGGACCGGCGGCCTGGTCGATTACCAGGTCGAGTTGCAGTGGCCCGCCGGGGCACCGGTCCCCGCGCCCGAGGCCGTGGAGGTCCGCGCCTATCCCACCTCCTTTGGCTGGTTCGGCTGGACCGTGGACCAGCTGCTCGGCCCGCCGGCCCTCTCCGCTGACGGGCGCACCTGGACCTATCAGAGCGACCCCAGCCAGCAGATGGATTCGGCGTACAATGTGCGCGTCCCGGCGGCCACCGAAATGGTGGCCGTGTTCGGCGAACCAGCCGGGGTGATGCCCGATATCCGGGTCACCGGGCCGAATCTGGGGCGCTGGCAGCGCCTCGACGTGGAACTCGAATGGGGTTTTGCGGCGGGCGCGGAAAAGCAGGCCTTCGACGGCCGGCTGGAGCCCTATATGGCCCTGGTTGGCCCGCTCCGCGCCCTGGACACCGGCACGGTGGTCAGCGGGGCGCAATGGCAGTCGCGGGTGGCGGGGGACCAGCGGCGCGGTATCACCATCCCCCTGCTCTACGCCCCCCAGAGCCGCCCCGGCCTGGACAGCCGCCTCACCGTCTGGAGTGCGGCCGGGGATTTCACCCTTCGCCTCAGCGACCTGGACCAGGGCCCCATCCTGATACCGGCTGCCGGTGTG
Organism: Candidatus Latescibacterota bacterium; assembly: GCA_020852055.1. GTDB lineage: Bacteria > Latescibacterota > UBA2968 > UBA8231 > UBA8231 > SICG01. The sequence continues at coordinate 8,322 of JADZBP010000044.1, read as the reverse complement.
CTGGTGACCAGGGCCGGCAGCGGGCAGACCGCCGCGCACTTCACCCGCGAACTGGCGGCCAGGCAGCCCCGCAGTGTGCGCCAGCAGACCCGCGAACACCGCGAGGCCGGCTCCTGGGAGGAATTGATGCAGGAGGTGCGCCTCTGGACCTGCCCCGAGGGCACCGCCCTGTCGCCCTTCCCCGAGGTGCCCCTCCCCCCGATGCAGGTGGAGTTGCCCGACCCTGGCTGGACCGCCGCCTGGAACGCCGCCGCCCACCAGTTGACCGGCGAGCATATGTGGGGCGGGCTGGCCTTTGAGGTGGGGCGGGTCGCCCACCAGATGGACCTCATCGGTCTACACGCCGAGGCGGCCAAGGTGTACACCCATTTCCTCGCCGCGCCCGGCGCCAAGTCCGACGGCGACTACACCGACGGCGAGGGCGCCCTGGAGTGGGCCACCTCGATGCGGCACGACATGGGCTACAGCCACGACGGCACCCACGCCTCCACCGGCCGGCTGCTCTTCGCCATGGCCGAGCGCTACTTCCTCACCGGCGACAGTGAATGGTTCCAGCGCCACCAGGCCCGGCTGCAGGCGGCCGCCGACTGGATCATCCGCCAGCGCACCCGCTACCTGGAGGAGGCCCCCAACCGGGGGGATCTCTTCGTCGCCGGGCTGATGCCGCCGGGCATGCTGGGCGACTACGCCCTGCCCGCCTGCGACTGGCACTGGTACTATGTGGACAACGCCCTGGCCCTGCAGGGGCTGCAGCGCTTTGCCGAAGCCCTGGCGGTTTTCGCCCCGGAGGCCGGCCGGCAGTACCTCGATGAGGCCGAGGCCTTCCGCCGCGACCTCTGCCGGGCCGTGGCGCGGGAAGCGGCGCTGGCCCCGGTGCGTCCGGGCCGCGACGGCTGCTACCATCACTTCATTGCGCGTATGGCCTACGCCCGCGGCCTGACCGGACCGGAACTGGGGGCGCCCCAGTTCCCCGACTGCGATCTGTGGGTGGGAGCCCTGCCCCTGGCCGAACCCTTCGCCGCCCTCGATGCCGGCGACTTCCGGATGATGGACACCCTGGATATGATGGAGGAGCTGGGCACCTCGGCCAGCGCCGTGCAGGCCAGGGAAGAGGCCCGGAAGGAAAAGGGCCTGCCCACGGCCGACGCCTGGTTCTGGCACTGCTACTCGATGCTGCCCAAGGCCTCGCACACCGCCAACATCTACCTGCTGCAGGACAACGTGCCCAACTTCCTGCGTTTCTGGATGAATTCCTATGCCTCGATGGTGGGCGCCGACGGCAAGCTCTGGGAGCACTGGCACCTGGGCGGTTACGACGCATGCGGCGCGCCCGACAACGGCACTGCGGGCTGGTTCATGGAGAACTTCCGCAACCTGCTGGTGATGGAGGAGGGTTCCTCGCTGTGGCTGGCCCGCGCCACCCCGCGCGCCTGGCTGGAGTCGGGCCGGCAGCTCAGCGTCCGCAATGCCCCGACCTACTTCGGCGCCCTGGCCTACCGCCTCCTTTCCGAGGTGGACCAGGGCCGGATCACCGCCACCCTCGAGATCCCCACCCGCAGCCCCATCGAGAAGCTGCGACTGCGACTGCGCCATCCCCGGACAGCGCCCCTCAGGGCCGTGACCGTCAACGGCCACCCCTGGCACCATTTCGACCCGGACCAGGAAGTGATCACCCTGACCGGGTTGCAGGGTGAAGCCGTGGTGGTTGCCAGTTATTGACCTCACCGTTCACCCAGCGCGGTTCCGGGGCGCTATCTGTTGCCGTGGCCAGGCCGACACCAAGGAGATCGCTGTGGACGACCGGAAAAAGACCAAAGCCCAGCTGATCGAGGAATTGAACCAGTTGCGCCGGCAGACGGCGGCCTGGGCCGACACCGAGACCCCGCCGGTCACCGGAGAGGTGCGGCCCAGGGCGGCAGAGGCCCGCCAGAGCCGGTTGTGGCAGGTGGAGGACCAGCTCCGGGAGGCGGTGGGAAGGATGGGCCACAGCGACGATTTCTCCCAGGTGCTGGAGGTGCTGAAGAGGGGGCTGGACGAGCTGGAGATCCCCTTCCAGGACTGCGGCGTCAACCTGATCGACCTCCAGGCAGACCCGCCAACCGTCACCATCAACAGCCTGGGCAAGGATGGGCACTGGTACGACGGGAAACCCCTATCGCAAAGCAACGCGACTCTGCTCCAGATCTGGCAGGCCAGGGCCGGGATGCCGGTCTATCGCCGCGACATCCAAGCCGAGGACCTATACCAGGAGCGGGGGGAAAGCCTCCGGTACTACGGCCATCAGGTGCGCAGCGTGGTGGATGTGCCCTTCGCCTTCGGCACCCTGGCGGTCAACAGCGAGTTCGCCCACGCCTTTTCCACCGACCACCTCACCGCGCTGCAGCGGCTGGCCAAGGTGCTGGAGGAGGGGCTGCGGCGCAAACACGACCTGCAACGCCTGGAACAGCGCAACCAGGACCTCGAAAACGAGATCGCCGCGCACCGTGCCACAGAGGTGGCGCTGCGGAGCAGCGAAGAACAACACCGCGGCCTCTTCGCGCACATGGCCGAGGGATTGGCCTACTGCCGCATGCTCTACCAAGGCGACGAACCCTGCGACTTCGTTTACCTCTCGGTGAACGAGGCCTTTGGCCGATTGACCGGGATGGCTGAGGTGGAGGGCAGGCCAGTCACTGCCCTGATTCCCGGCATCCGCCAGAACAACCCCGAGTTGTTCGAGATCTACAACCGGGTGGTGCGGTCCGGGAGCCCGGAAAAGTTCGAGACCTACGTCGAAGGGTTGCAGCGCTGGTTCTCGATCTCGGTGTACCGCCCCGAGCGCGGGCACTTTGTGGCGGTGTTCGACGTCATCACCGAACGCAAACAAGCCGAAGCAGCGCTGCGCCAGAGCGAAGAGCTGGTCCGGTCCCTCTTCGAAGGCCATACCGCCGTCAAGCTGGTCATCGACGCTGCCACCGGGCAGATCCGCGACGCCAACCCGGCCGCCGCCCGTTTCTACGGCTGGACGCGGGAGCAGTTGATACAGATGCACATCCAGGACATCAACCTGCTGCCGCCCGACGAGGTCCAGCGCCGCATGGCAGCGGCCGAAGCGGGAGCCATCTCCGCCTTCGAGTTCCGCCACCGCCGCGCCGACGACTCGGTCCGCGAGGTGGAGGTCTTCTCCAGCCGGCTCGAAAACAACGGCGCCGTGCTGCTCTATTCGATCATCCACGACCTCACCGAGCGCAAGCACCTGGAGCAGGAACTGATCCGGATTCAGCGCCAGCGGGCCCTGGGGGAGCTGTCGACGGGGGTGAGCCACAATCTCAACAACCTCCTGACCGGGGTGCTGGGTCCGGCCGAGATGCTGCAGAAATCCCTCACCGACCCGCGCAGTCAGCGGCTGGTGGGCATGGTCGTCGACGCGGGAACCCGGGCCGCCGAACTGGTGCGCCGCCTCCACCTGTCAGTCCAGGCGAGCACCCAGGGACTGGAAGCCATCGACCTCAATGCCACCATCGACCAGTCGGTGCTGCTCACCCGGCCAAAGTGGAAGGACGAGCCCCTGGCCCGGGGATACCGGATCGAGGTGCGCGCCGTGCTGCTGGAGGTGCCGCCGATCAAGGGCCACCAGGAGGAATTGCTCGACCTGCTGACCAATCTGATGCTCAACGCCGTGGAAGCCATGCCCGCCGGGGGACAGATCACCATCCATACCGTCCGGGAGGGGGCGCTGGTGCGCCTGGACGTTGGCGATACCGGGATCGGCATGGACGAGGCGACCCGATTGCGGGTCTTCGAGCCCTTCTTCACCACCAAGATGAACGTCGGCTCGGGCCTGGGGCTGTCGACACTGTACAACAGCATGACCCGGTGGGGGGGACGGGTGTCGGTTGCGAGTGTGCCCGGCAAAGGCGCCACCTTCACCCTGCACTTCCCGGTCTGGATCGCCGCGACTTGACGCCGCGACCGGGTTGCCCCCGGCCGGTGTTGGGAGAATATTACCCTCTACACCAGACAACCACGGGAGGACCCCTTATGTCGGCTGCCCCTTCAGCAGGAAACCGTCCCCAGCGGGAAGCACTCACCATCCCACCCGAGGATCGCCGTATCCTGCGCGAACTGGCCCAGCAGGTGGCCGCCGTCGCCGCCCTGCCCGTACACGCCGAACGCATCCGCCTGTGGCAGGCCCTCAACCGCTGCCAGCCCGAGCGGCCCATGGTGCTGGCCCAGACCGCCGGCCTGATCACCGACGCCTGGACGCGCTGCACCGACCCGCTGGCCCGGCAGTGGGAGTCGGCGTTGCGCTGGAAGCTCTACTGCCACGAGCACATCCACGACGACTATCCCTGCACCGCCACCCTCGACATCCGCTACGCTATCGAGGTGAGCGATTACGGCCTGAAGGAGGGGCGGATCTACGGGGATGTGGATGGGTACGGCGCCTACAAGATCGACCCGCCCATCGTCGAACTGGCCGACTTCGACCGGCTGCATCACCGCCAGATACGTGTGGACCACGAGGATACCGAGCGCCGCTTCCAGGCCGCCATCGAGGTGCTGGGGGATATCCTGCAGGTGCGCAAGGTGGGCGAGACCCTCTGCCGCAACATGCTCACCCGCAAACTGATCCACCTGCGCGGTTTCGAGCAGTTCCTGCTCGACCTCTACGACCACCCCGAGTTCGTGCACCGGATGATGGCCTTTCTGCGCGACGACACCCTGATGGAATGGGAGCTCTACGAGCGCGAGGGAGTGCTCTCCTTCAACGGCGGCCCGGAGTTCGCCCGCGGCAGCGGCGGCTTGACCTGCACCGATCTCCTGCCCGCCGCCGATCCTTCCCGGCCGGCGCGGATGCAGGACCTGGTCTGTTTCGGGGAGTCGCAGGAGAGCATCGGGGTCAGCCCCGACCTTTTCGACGAGTTCGTGCTGCAGTACCAGTTGCCGATCATGAACCGCTTCGGCCTGGTGGACTACGGCTGCTGCGAGCCGCAGGACGGCAAATTCGACCTGCTCTTCCAGCAGATCCCCAAGCTCAGCTCGGTGTCGGTGCATCCCTGGGGCAATCGCGAGCTGGCCGCCGAGAAACTGGCCAACCACCACCTCTACGCCTACAAACCCCACCCCGGAGTGCTCGAGCTGGACGCCCCCGACTACGCCACCGCCGAAAAGGAACTGCGCGAGACCCTGGCCATCGCCAAGGGCTGCCCGGTCTCCCTGACCATGAAGACCATGCTCACCCCCCAGACCGCCGACCGCATCACCCGCTGGACCGACATCGCCCAGCGGGTGGTCGCCGAGATGAGTTAGGCCGGCGGCGCCAGGCGCGGGCAGCGCGCCCGATCCCCTTTTCACCAGCGCCACTCCCAACCGGCACAAGCAGGCCCCACAGCCCGGGCCCCCACCGAAGCATCGGTGGGGGCCTGCTGTTTTCCGGGTCTCCCTGCCAGCCAGACCCTTCCCACTGGGCGCCCATCGCCATGGCCACTTGACCCAGGCCTTTTTTCGGGGTATCTATAGCGCCTCACAGCGCCGGCCACCCCTCAACCACGGACAAAGCGCGATGACCTTGAGCCTGGAACCAACCCCCTCGGAACGCCGCAAAGGCAAGCTGTCCGCTATCCACCTGCAATGGGCGCTGCGCACCCTCCGCGACACCGGCCTGGTCATCCTCGAGCGGGCGCTGCCGGAGGACTGGATTGCCGCCATCAGAGCCGCCTGTGACCGCGACGTGAAGTCCTACCTGAAGGATCCCGCCCTCCGCAAACAGTTCCTGGTGGATGCCAAAGGGCATATCGGCATGCCGCCCAAGCAGCAATCGCCGTACATGGATGCACTTGCCATCGCCAACCCCTTCGCGACCCAGATCCTGGACCAGATGATGGGGCCGGAGTATTTCTGCACCTACTACAACACCAACATCACCTGGCCCGGCAGCGCCGTGCAGGCCCTGCACCGGGACACCCACCTGCTCTTTCCGGAACTCAACGTCGCGCTGCCCCCCCACACTGTGGTGGTCAATATCATGCTGGTGGATTTCACCCTCGCCAACGGCGCCACCGAGGTCTGGCCCGGCTCCCATCTTATCGTCGACCGGCCCGAGGACCAAGGGGTGCCGCTGGAGGAACGGGCCCGCGCCCTGCCCTCCCTGCGCACGGTGGCCCCCGCCGGATCGCTGGTGGTCCGCGACCTGCGCATGTGGCATCGCGGCATGCCCAACCAGACCGACCTCATCCGCACCATGCTGGCCATTGTCTATTTCCGGCGCTTCATGCACCGCTCGGAGGTGATGACGATTCCGCAGCGGGTGTGGGACACCCTGCCAGAGAAAGCCCGGCAACTGTTCAGGCACAACCGGGTAGGACGCCCGGGAAAACCTTCCTGATTCCACCCCATCCCAGCGAGGGAGCACCTCATGAATACCTACCGTGTCGGCATCATCGGTTGTGGCAACATCGCCGGGGTTCATGCAGACGGGTACCAGGCCGTGCGCAACGCCAAGATCGAATTCGTCGCCGGCGCGGACCTCGACCCCAAGGGTCCCGGAGCGCAGCGCCTGAGCGAGAAGTACGGCATCGAGGTGTACGGGGACTACGCCGAGATGCTGGCCAAGGAGCGCCTCGATCTGGTCAGTATCTGTACCTGGCCGCGCACCCATTGCGCCGCTACCCTGGCGGCGGCCCAACACGGGGTGAAGGGCATCCTGTGCGAGAAACCGATGGCCGTCAGTCTGGCCGAGGCCGACCAGATGATCGAGGCATGCGAAAAGTCGGGGTCCACCCTGATTGTCGGCCATGTCCACCGCTTCTCCCCTCAGGCGGTGAAGGCGCGGGCCCTGGTCCAGCAGGGAGAGATTGGCAAACTGACCCTGATCTGGGGCCATTGCGCGCTGGATCTGATGAACAACGGCACCCATGTCATCGATCTGATCGGTTTCCTCAACGGCGATGCGGAGCCCGCCTGGGTCATGGGGCAGATCGACCGCCGCCGCCACCTCGAAGGCCGGGGGAACCACCCCGACATGGTGATGGAGGATATGGCCATCGGGCGTGTCGGCTATACCAACGGGGTGGTTGGGCTGATCGAGCTGGGCGAGCGCGCCGACCAGGCCTTTGCCTTCAAACTGGTCGGCACCGACGGTATCATCGAAGTCAACCGCCCGGATGGCCCGAAACTGCGCCTCCTTTCCGGGTTCCGGCAGCGCGGCTGGTACGCGCCCGAGTTGCCATCCATCCACTCCACCTTTCACAGCGAGATCGAGGAACTGATCGAAGCAATAGAGGGCCGGGCAACCCATCGGGGCAACGCCCGGAACGGCCGTCGCGCCCTGGAGATCATCACCGGGATTTTTGAATCTTCCCGCATCCGAGCGGCGCTGGACTTCCCCATCGCCGCCCGGGATTTCGTCCTCGAACGCATGATCAGGGAAGGCGCGGTCTGATGGCACTGTTTTGACAAATTACTTGACAATTCCCCGAACAATGCTGATCTAAGGAGCCAACAAAACGGGGAGGGTCGGAGGGGGATGATCCTGTTGCTGGAGGTGCCGCCTTGTCCTCATCGACCCCCCTCGAAGTCGGTCTCCGCCGGCTGCGGAGGGTATATTGGTGGTCCCTAGGGCTGGCGCTGGGCCTCCACCTGATCCTGTTGCTGCCCCTGGTCATTGGGTCCTCTCCCCGGGACGAGTCCATTCCCGAACCCGCCAAGGTCAAATTCTTCACCCGCCGCGATCCCACCCTGACCAAGCCCCTGGAATTGCGCAAGGTGCCCCAGCCCCGAAGGCAACTGGTGCGCCGCCAGCCCCAGGCCACGGCCACTCGCATGGACCAGGTGCGGGCCACGGCCGCCTTCGACACCCGCAGCCTGGTCCGCAACCTGGCCCCGCCGGCCACCGGCCTGCTCAACCCCTCCCTGTTGGCACCAGGACAGCTTGCCGGCCTCCAGTTGCCACCCACCCTGAGCGCGGCAACCCTGCCCATCGCCCGCACCGCCGAGCAACACATCGACCTGGATCTGGAGATGCTGGATGTCAACAGCATGGATACCGGCCGCTACCGGGCGATGGTGATCCAGGACCCCAAGGACCGGCAATCCCTGAAGGGTTTTGTGAAACTGTCCCAGGTGATGTCTGCCCGTGCGGTGTCTGCCGGGACCGTGGGCTGGGGCAGTGTCAACGTCAGGCAGGTGGATGCCTTGCGGGATGCGGTAAATGAATACACCGGGCTGCAGGCAGATTTTATCGGCAGCATCTCCTATGACGACGAGCGCTTGCTGGAGGTGCCGGTCATCATTCCTCAGGGAATCCCCAACGAGAGCGAGATGGCCCAGTTGGCCAGATAT
>JADZBP010000043.1 GCA_020852055.1 Candidatus Latescibacterota bacterium | reverse complement strand
GTTTTACGTCTCGCCGAGAATCGCCCACCCTCGGCAGGCGTGGATTTCTTAGTCATCAGACAGACTCCTTTCCTGGGGAAAGATAACCCCTAAAGACTGCCCAATATAACCGTAGGGCGACCCAGGATACCCATGTGGCCGCTGCTTTCGAAGAATTTCCCCGGCGCTGCCACGCGGCGCACGTGAAGTGATCATCCACCACGGCGTTGCGCTGAGGTTATCGGAGTTGCGCAAACGGCTCCTTTTCGCCCAGAGCAAGACCCGCCAGTTTGAGGAGAAGCACCAGATCACTATGGCCCAGCTAGAGGCCGAGGACTTGCCCGATGGCGCCGGCCACGAGATGCATGAGGGACATAACCTGTGGCGACACTGGACGGCAACCACCAGCAAACTACGGCAAAAGAAGAAGCACCCTCATCCCGAGAGCGCTTCTTCTTTTTGCACTCCGCAGCACAAAAATCAGGCCCAAAGATTCCTGTTTACAGGGTTCCACGATGATTTGTTATTGGTAGTGAGTTCAGATGAAGTTTGCTCTGGAATTTCGCTGTTCAACGCGCCAATTCCAGTCACCTCAATGGAACAACTGCGGGGCCCTAGGGTAGCTCCCGAAAAGCCGTCCCTCCTGCGCCGGCCTGGGCCCTGCTCCTTCCTTTGCGCGGGGATCGCTGCAGGAGGCGATGGCAGTGGAAGACCAAGGGGCCTCGCAGAAAAGCCAGGAGCTGATCAACCGCTATCGAGATGAGGCGCACAAGTTCATCAGACGGGCGGCAAAAGAAATCGATGAGACACCGGTGACGGGCGGGAACCTGCGCGGACAGGCCTCGGTATGTCAGCGACTGTTAGAGGAAATTGAGGAAACAAAGGAGAAGCGGGAAGCCGAGGTTGAGGAGCTCTGGCAGAACAACTTTGAGCAAAAGGTGAAGTGGTGGCGGGCGGTGCGCAGATTAGCTATTGAGGCGGAATACGTGGTTGAGTGGATAGTTCATCGCCGAGAAAAAGGCGGAGAATTCAAGAGAGCTGGTGCAGATGTCTTCAAGCAGAGGGAGCTGTACACGCAAATAGGGGAAGGAGACGAGATCCTTCAGCAGGCAAGAGAAGCAAAGATTGCCCGCATGAACCGCGAGCTTGACGCCCAGTTGGAAAAGAGGAAAAAACAGGAGGAGCGTCAACTACACGAAGACCTCCAAGCTCTCAAAGAAGAAGTAGCAGAATTGCGGCGTTCCCCCAAGGTGAGCCCCGAAATTGAGACCCCTCCAACTCCAAAAAGAGCTCCTGCAGACCCGGCCGAGACCCCCACATCGCCAACACCTCAGCAGGTGCGCGCCAAGGTTCACCTCGACCCTAACACCCTTTCGGTCAGTGTGGGGACAAAGAGATTCGAATTCAAGTCGAAAAAGGGAATGCCCTTACAGAGGGCCTATGACGCTGTGGAGATTATCGTCAACGCGAGTACTCCCGATAGGCCAGCGGTGCGTAAGGACGAGGTTCTGCGTAGGCTGAACGAAAAATACGATACGAAAAGTGGTAGATGGGAGGATGTTTTTGGCTCGTGTCCGTGGGTGGAGGGGCGACCGAAGCGGGGTTGCCGCCCCAACAAGGCGAAGGGCGCACTGATCGTTCCGGGCAAGCCGCCTGCTACAGTGCAAATCAACCCATCCTTACTCACCTGACCGTGTGTTGATCCCCTCGTCCAAGTAGATCCAAGCATCTTCCAACCATATCCAAGTACCATACAAGTTAGCTCCAACTACCTCCGAAAATCCGTCCCGCGCTATCCTTCTGGTAAGCACCAATCACCCCTCTTACCAGGAGATTTCTCATGTCTACCCATCCCACTAGCAGCACCCTGTTGACCACTCGCGAGGCCGCGCGCCGTCTGGGCTTGGCCGCCGGCACCTTGCAGAACTGGCGCATCCGCGGCGAGGGTCCGGCCTTCGTGCGTCTGGGCAAGGCCGTTCGCTACGACGAGCATGACCTGGCCCGCTTCATTGCCCAAGGGCGCACCGCACAGTAACCCCCATACAAAAGAAAAGCCCTGGCTGCGCGGCGAGCTCAGGCCAGGGCAAGGAGAAGAAACTATGGAAAAGGTAGCCGGGCGTCCGTCCGACAGCAAGCCCATCATCCTTCCCAAAAACAGCCGCGAGGAGCTGCGGCTTTCTCTGGCCGAATTCAACGGCCACCCCTACGTCGACCTGCGGGTGTACTACCGGGACGACGAGAGCGGCGAGATGCGCCCCAGCCGGAGCGGGATCACCGTTTCGCCGACCCGTTGGCCGGCGTTCATGGCCGGCCTGCAGCAGTTGGATGAAGCGCTGGAACAGTGCGGACTATTACCGCTGGAAGTGAGGTAAAGGCTGCATGGGAAGGGTAACACCTGAAAGCGTGCTGAGCGGATTCCGGCTCAGCCTGGAAGACACGCCCGTATTTGAGGAGCTGAAGGATCGCCGTGGTCTCTTGGCTGCCCAGATCTCCCTGTTCGACCTGGGAGAGTGTGGCGGTCGCCTGGTCTTCCCGGTGCATGACGAGGCCGGGCAGATCCTGGGGTTCAAGATCCACAAAGGGCCCCATCTGAAGGCAGATGGGAATACCGCCGGCAAAGGGGAGGGCATCCCGGCGCAGCTGTACCCCTACTTCCACCTGAACGCCGATCCAGTCTGGGTGGTCGAAGGTGAGCCGGATGTGTGGCGCCTGGCCACTGAGGGAGTACAGGCCCTCACCGGCACGGCGGGTGCCGGCACCTGGAAGCCGGAGTGGACCGAGCGCCTACAGGACCACCAGGAGGTGGTCGTGGCCTTTGACCACGATGAGGCGGGCCGGAAGGGACAGGGCACAGCTGTGAACGCCCTACGCGGCAAAGTGCACCGGCTACGGGAGGTGGTCTGGCCTGCGGAGCTGCCGGCAGGATATGACCTGTCTGATTGGCTGAACAGCGGCCATACGCTCGAGGACCTACCGTTGCGAGAGGTCACCGGTACCGTATCCGGGACCGGATCGGGAACCGCATCGCGGAGCAGGAGAGACGAGCCTGCTCCGCGCGAGTTGGTCGAGGAAGCCCTGGGATGGTTGCCGGCAGACGAATATGGGGCCTGGGTAGAGGCGGGGATGGCCCTGCACCACTGGAGCCGGGGAAATGAAGAAGGGCTGGCACTGTTTGATCAGTGGAGCCAGAGGGCTGCTGACAAGTACGACGCCAAGGAGGTGCGGCAGAAGTGGGCGAGTTTTGGCTCCCAGGGCGGCCAGGCGCTGACGGTGGCGACGATTTTCCAGCGTGCCCAGGCGGGCGGCTGGCAGGGGCTTGAGGCGAAGGAAAGGACGGACGGTAGGCAGCGAGGGAGGGCCATGATCAATGGACACTCCGCCGTCGGTATCGTCGATCCGTCACCCCAGGTGTTTGGGGAGCTGGAGTGGCCTGCACCTCAGCCGTTGCCAGACAGCCTTCCCCCGGTCGAGCTCTTCGAGCCGGCGCTGCTGCCTGAAGCCTTCCGCCCGTGGATTGAGGACGTGGCCCAACGGTTGCAGTGTCCCCCGGATTTCCCGGCGGTGGGCGCGATGGTGGCGCTGGCGGCGGTCGTGGGCCGACAGGTGGCCCTGCGGCCCAAGGTGGCGGACGACTGGGCGGTAGTGCCCAACCTGTGGGGTGCGATCGTCGGCCGTCCTGGGCTTGATTAGCGACAATTAGATCTCCTGCCGACGACAATTAGAATTCCCGGTTTTCGGCGTAGGCGGTAACCTAGTCTAACCTTTTGCCAAGACGGGAGGTTAGATGGTTACCGACGCGCAGGTGAGGAG
>JADZBP010000042.1 GCA_020852055.1 Candidatus Latescibacterota bacterium | reverse complement strand
TGTGCATCACCCGGTCGAGGATCTCCTGGGCGCGGCGCGGCCCCACGGCCCGTTCGAGGGCCTGGCGGGCGAAGTCCATGCCGCCCTGGCTGACCCACGACCCTGCGATCAGGTGTTGCTCGAACTCCTCCAGCACCTTGTCCTGCTGGACCACCGAGACGTTCTTCAGGTTGGCGATGGCCTGGGTGATCTCCTCCACCTCGTAGTCGCTGAGGTACTTGAGCACCTCGCCGGCAGCCTCCTGCCCCAGGGCCACGAAGAGGATGGCCACCCTCACCATCACCGGCAGATCTTCGTCGAGTTCATCATTGAGTGTTGCAGTGGCTTCGGTCATGGCGGCACCTGCAATAGGGTTTGTTGGCGAGCGGGCGGAGGGGACCGTACCTGCGTTTCCGGCCTCCGGGGGCCAGCCCGAGAAAATCAGCGCCAATGGAGGATGTTGCCCGCGATTCCGGGGGCCAACAGGGCGCCGCGGCAGCCGGCCCCAACCGATATTATATATCGTCTGTTTGTCGGATTTCCCCACCTCATCCCCCCGTGGTCCCTGCCCCCCAAGTATTAAGTGCCATAAAAACAGACCTTCATCGCGGTCACGGCCCCTGCTGGCGGGGGATTTGCCCATATTAAAAGACCAGACGGGGTTCCCGTTTTCAGGAAGGATGGCTTATGCCGCTGGAAGGAGCAGATCACGGGCATATCCCCCCGGAACCGGGGGAGGTACTCGCGCCGGAGCTGCGGAGTCTGGCCATGGAACGTATTCGCCGGGCGGTCTGGCAGATGCGGACCAGCGCCGATTTCCCCGTTGTGCTCGAGGTGTTGCGGGAGCAGGTGCACCTGCTGGGGCTCCGGTACGGGGCCCTGGGCATCAATGTCATCGACCCGGAAAACGAAGCGACCAGTCAGCGCTATGTCGCCCGTTTCCTGCCCGGCAGGGACGAGCCCTGGGAACGCCTGGTGGTGACCGAGGCGCCGATCGTCGGCGGGCCGGTGCCCATCGCCTGGAAGACCAACACCGTGCTGTACCGCCCGGATTTACATGCGGAGGATCCCTACAGGGAGCGTTCCTGGGCGGATCGCCATCCGATCCAGCCGGTGCGCTGTGTGGTGGATGTGCCCTTCTCCCACGGGACGCTGGCGATCAATAGCCCCACCCCTCAGGTGTTTTCGGCTGCGGATCTCCAGATCCTGACCGAGATCGCCGCGATCCTGTCGGAGGGGTTCCGACGTCTGGATGACCTGAAAACCCTCGAACGGCAGGGGCGGGAGGCAACCGTCTTGGCCGAGTCGATCAGCGCCGTCGCCAGAATCGGCGATCCCGAACAGGTGTTGCAGGTGGTAGTGGAACAGGCCAGCCTGCTCATGCAGTGCCAGGAGGTGCGGTTGTTGATGTACGATCCCGAGGAGGGACTCCTGGTACCCAGGGCACAGGTGGGGTATCGCTGGGAGGCCTGCCGCCACCTGCGTTCGGCGCCCGGCCGCGGCCTGAGCGGGCAGGTCTTCACCACCGGCAAAGCGCAGTTTGTCAACGAGTTTCCCCCTCCGGACTTTCCCCCGTCGTCGTCGGCGATGATCGACGCCCTCAAAGAGGCGCAGCTCGTGGAGCATCCGCCGGAGGTGTCCGCCCGCGCCGCCAGCGTGCCCCTCGTGCTGGCGGGCAAGGTGGTCGGGGTGCTGACCGTTTCCGGAACCCCCCGGCGTTTGACTCAGAGCGATCTGGATTTGCTCTCGCATCTGGGCGAGCAGGCCTCCGTGGCGCTGGAACGGGCCGCGTACCTCGCCCAGCTCGAGGCCCATGTCGTCACCCAACAACGGCTGGCGGCTGAACTGAGTGCCAGTGAAGCCAAGTACCGCAGCCTCTTCGTGGCGATGTCTCAGGGGTTTGCCCTCAACGAGATGATCTTCGACGAGGCGGGCACCCCGGTCGACTACCTGACCCTGGAGGTCAACCCGGCGTTTGCGCAGATCCTCGGGGTGGACCCGAAGGCCGTGGTGGGCCAGCCTGCCAGTGCCTTCCTGCCTCCGGCCGAACTGGAAAGGTGGGTGAAGCTCTTCGGGCAGGTGGTGCGCGAAGCCAGGGCCACCCACTACGAGCAGCCCTCGCCGGCGAACCAGAAACACTTCCACGGTTATGCCTATGCGCTCGACCAGCGCCGCTTCGCCGTGCTCTTCGAGGATGCCAGCGAGCGCAAACGGGCGGAGGAACGGCTGCAGCGGTCCGAACTCCAGCTGAAGAAGGCCCAAAGGCTGGCTCGGGTGGGGAGCTGGGCCTGGTATATCCAGGAAGACCGGTTGGAGTGGTCGGACGAGATGTACCGCCTCTTCGGCATCGAGAAGGAGGGGTTCTCCGGCCTGCTGAGCGAGGTTGTCGCCCGGGCCATTCACCCCGACGATCGGGCAGCGGTGGAACGCGCCAACGAACTGGTGGCCACCCAGAAAACGGCGACCCCCATGGAATACCGGGTGGTCTGGCCGGACCAGACAGTGCACACCGTGTGGGCCGAGACCGGGGCGTTGACCCTGGACGAGTTCGGCAACCCGGAGGTGCTCACCGGGGTGGTGCAGGATATCACCGAGCGCAAGAAAACCGAGCGCGAGACCCAGGTCAGCCTGTCCCTGCAACGGCTGCGCAACCGGATCCTGCTCATGGCGCGGCAACAGGACTGGGGGAGGGTCACTGCCGCATTTTTCGACGAGATCCGCACCCTGGTGCCCTGCTACCGCAGCAGCGTGCAGCTGATCGACGCCCACACGGGCACCTATACGGCCTATTTCACCGACGGCGAGGTGGTGACCTATTCCCCGGCGGTCGGCATCCCGCCCAGCCTGCAGCGGACCATGGCCTCGGGGCGAGCCTACTACCGGCGCACCCGGGAGGAGCTGGTTGCCGCCGGCGACCACGTGCCTCCGGAGGTGGCCTGTATCGTGGACGTGCCCTTCCTGGGCGGCACCGTGGCGATGAGCAGCCTGCAGGAAGGGGCCTTCGGGGAGGAGGAGATCCGCCTGCTCGAGCGTTACGCCCAGGCCTTGTCCGAGGGGTACCGCCGGTTGGAGGATCTCACCCGCCTGAATCAGGCCGAGCAGCAACTGGCGCGGGCCCAGCGGCTGGAATCGCTGGGGCAACTCACCGCCGGGGTGGCCCACAACTTCAACAACCTGGTGCAGGCGGTGGTGGCCAACCTCAGCCTGGCCGCCATGAAGGGGCCGCCGCAGATCCAGCGCTACCTCGAGGAGGCCGACGCCGCCGCCATGCGCGGCGGGGAACTGGTCCGCCAGCTCATGCTTTTCACCCGCGCCGAGGCGAAAGAGGCGACCCGCGAAAGCGTCGATCTGGGTGCCGTCGTCCGCGATGCGGTTTCACTCGCCCGCAAGACCATCGACCGCCGCATCGAGCTGATACTGGACCTTCCCGACGAATTGCCCCTGGTGCAGGCCGACGCCGCCCAGTTGGAACAGGTGCTGATGAACCTGATCCTCAATGCGCGTGATGCGCTGGAAGGGGTGGAACGGGCGCAACCCTGGATCCGGATCAACGCCAGCCGGGTGTGCCTGCCGCAGGCCGACGAAGGCCCGGCGGGGAACTACCTGCAGGTGGCGGTGAGCGACAACGGCGTGGGTATGGATGCCCGGACCCGGGAGCGGATCTTCGAGCCTTTTTTCACCACCAAGGAGGTCGGCAAGGGCACCGGGCTGGGGCTCGCCACCGCCTATGGCATCCTGCAGCGCCATGGGGGCTGGATCGAGTGCGAGAGCCAGCCGGGGGTGGGCACCCGCTTTGCGCTCTATCTGCCGCCAGCCACCGCGGCGGGGGAAGCGCCCGCCGCCGCCGAACCAGAGCCGGCGCCGGCCGGGGCCGAGACCCTGTTGCTAATTGACGACGACGACTGGGTGCGCTGGGGTACCGGGGAATTGTTGTCCAACCTGGGTTACCGGGTGCTGGAAGCCGAAAACGGGCAGCGGGGGCTGGAGTTGGCCCGGCAACACCGCGATCAACTCTCTCTGGTGCTGCTGGATCTCTCGATGCCCGGGCTTCCGGGCCAGGAGGTGCTGCGGTGCCTTCGCCTCGAGCACCCCCGGCTCAAGGTGATGCTTTTCACCGGGTACGCGCCGGATTCGACGCAGTTGGAAGGCGCCGTGGAGATCGTCGGCAAACCCTTCGCCTTTGCCAACCTGGCCAGGGTGGTGCGGAAGGTACTGGACGCCCCGGCCATCGGGAATTGAGGCTCCATGAGTGGTCGGAAGGCCTGCGGCCTACAGGTTGTACCAGAAATCGAGCGCGGCAGCGGCGCTGGCAAAACCGCCCTCGGCCCCCAGGGCCGCGTCGGCCTGGGCGACCAGGCAACCCTGGCTGGCCCAGCCGTGCAGGCGGCGCAGGTACTCGGCGCCGCTTTCGCCGGGGAAGCGCGGCCACGAGCCGAAGTAGACCTTGCCCGTGTCGGCGCAGCGCTGCATGTCCCGGGCGAAGGGATGGTCGTGTTCGCGTCCGGGGATATGGCCGAAGTTGATCGCCCGCACCTCGGGCATCCGGCAGATGATCTCGCTCAAGGCGTCGTTGCGGCCGCAGTAGTGCACCCAGGCCCCGCCGAAGTGCGCCGCCAGCCGGCGGGTGTACGGGGCGGCGAACTCCTCGATGGCGGCCGGGCTGATGATGGCGGTGGTGTCTTCGCAGATGCGGATGCCCATGTTTTCGGCGTAGAGAGCGTTGCCGTGGTGCAGGTGGCCGGCGGGTTCGCCTGCCACTTCCTTCATCCACTCGTGGGCGCGGATGCCGAGTTCGAGGCACAGTTCCAGGAGGTGGTGCACAAAGGGCGGGTCGTCGTGCAGTTGGTAGAAGAGTTCGTCGCCCAGGGCCAGGTGGGCCAGGTCGAGGGGCCCCTGGGTGTCCATGCAGTACAGGGGCAGGAGACCACCCATGACCTGCCGGTGGCGCCGCATGTACTCCAGACCCTGGCCGAAGGTGCCCTGCACCTTGATGTCCCGGGGTTCGAGCCGGCTGAGCTGCTCCTTGCTCAGGTGTTGCCTGAGCCAGGGCATCTTGTCGGCGAAGACCTGTTGCTCCAGGCCCAGGCAGGCCAGGATGGTGGCGGTGCCGTAGTTGCCCCGGGCCGAAGGCACCGCGTCGCTGCCGGAGTTGGCGGCGGCGCAGGCGCCGCGCACCTGGGAACAGAGCATCAGATCGATGTCGCAGAAGGCCTGGTACAGGTCGGGTTTGGGGATGCGCTCCTGCGCCGGGCTCAGCGGCGCCGACAGCAGCAGGGGCCACTGGTCCGGCCGCTCCCCCCGCCACACCGCCGCCTGCCTGGTCATGCCCGTCCGGATGCGTTCCTGGTCGGGGGCGTACAGCCGGCGCAGTTCAAAGACGTCGAAGTCCATGGTCCCCTCCTCGTGGGGCGCGATCGCGATGAGGCTCGTAGGTACAAGGGTAATAGATTGACTGCTCGTGCTCAAGCCGCTTTTCACCTCCCGGTGGTGGTCGTGGTGCCCATCGCCGGCCAACCTTTATTCCCCCGGCGTTTTCGCCTAGGAACACCCGGCGCGTCCGGGACTCAAGCCATTGGAGAATCCCATGCCCGCAAAGACGATTGTTCCCTGTCGGCCCAGGTGGAAGGGCACCATGACCGACCGCGAGCGTTTCAACAACCAGATGAACTACCGGCCAGTGGACCGCTGCTTCAACATGGAGTTCGGGTACTGGGAGGAAAACTTCCACGAGTGGGATCTCTTCGTGCACAACCAGATCACCAACAACGGCGAGGCCGACCTCTTCTTCAACTTCGACCGCCAGGTCGCCACCGGGGGCAATGTCTGGATCAATCCCCCCTTTCCCAGCGAGGTGGTGGAGGAGCGCGCCACCACCAGGGTCCTGATGAACGGCGACGGCCTGCTGGCCGAGGTGCCCAGGGACGGCCACGACACCATTCCCCACTACATCAAGGCGTCGGTGGTCACCCCGGAGGACTGGAAGCGCTGCAAGGAGGAGCGTTTCCGGATCGACGATCCGGCCCGGCGTATCGACGTCGAGGCCATCCGCCGGCAGCATCCGACCACCCGCGATTATCCGCTGGGGATCTGGTGCGGTTCGATGATCGGCAAGATTCGCGATATGCTCACCTTCGAGGGGCTGGCCTATGCCTGTTATGACTATCCCGACATGGTCGAGGACATGGTCGAGACCTCGTGCCAGTTGGTGGAGCACGCCCTGGACCAGTTGTTGCCCCACCTGGATTTCGACTTCGCCAGCGGGTGGGAGGATATCTGCTTCAAGAATGGCCCCATCGTCTCGGTGGACTTCTTCCGCAGTGTGGTCATGCCGCGTTATAAGCGGATCTCGAAACGGCTGAAGGCGGCGGGCATCGAGATCTGGTGGATCGACTGCGACGGCGACGTGCGGCCCATCCTGCCCTACTTCCTCGAAGGGGGCGTCAACTGCCTCTTCCCCTTTGAGGTCAATGGCTGCGCGCATCCGGCCGAACTCTTCGCCGAATACGGCAGGGAGTTGCGCATCATGGGAGGGGTGGACAAGATCCAACTGGGGGCGGGGCCGGCGGCGATCAAGGCGTATCTGGAAACCCTGGTGCCCCTGGTGGAGCGCGGCGGGTACATCCCCTTCTGTGACCACCGCTGCCCGCCCAACGTCAAACCGGCCGACTACCTCTACTACCTCGACCTCAAGGAACGGATGTTCGGCATGAAGTGAAGTCCAGCGGGGGCGGGGGCGCTGGCTCAGGAGGGGCAGCTTTTCTATAGTAAAACATATCCGCCCCAAGGCCCCGCAGACCCGCATCGCAGGAGACCGCCGTGCCTCTCACCAGCCGCGATATCGTGCAGCAGAGCCTCGCCTTTGCCAGCCCGCCGCGTATTCCCTACGCCATGGGCAATGGCTTCCCCTCCGATTTCCGGGGGGTGGCGCGCAAGCCGGCGCCCAACCGGTACACCCAGCCCTGGACCGAGCACGATGGGTACTTCAGTATGATCGACGAGTGGGGCAATGAGTGGCGTCGGCTGGAGAGCATCACCAAGGGCGAAGTGCACCAGGGCGTCATCGAAGAGGGATGGGAGCTGCTGGAGACCTACGATTGGCCCGACGTGGACCGGGCCGATCTGTACGAGGAAGCGGCGGCGCAGGTTAGAGCCTACCACGCCGAAGGATACTACGTGCAGGGCAGCATGGGCATGGCCTTCGACATCGCCCGGTACATGCGGCGCATGGAGGTCTTCCTGGCCGACTGCGCTGGGGAGCCGGAGCGGGTGCGGGCCCTGCTCGACCGCATCGCCCACCTGCTCGAAAGGCAGGTGCACCGGTACGCCGACATCGGCGTGGACGGGATCTCCTCCGGGGAGGACTGGGGCACGCAGGACCGGCTGCTGGTGAGCCCGGCGATGTTCCGGGAGCTCTTCAAGCCGGTGTACGTGCGGGTGGTCGGCGCGGCCAAGAGCCGCGGCCTGAGCTTCCGCCTGCACTCGTGCGGCTTCGTGCGCCAGATCATCCCGGACTGGATTGAAACCGGGGTGGATATCCTACAGTTCGACCAGCCCGAGTTGCACGATATCGGCTACCTGGCGCAGAACTTTGGCGGCAAGGTGCACTTCGAGTGCCCGGTGGACATCCAGACCACGCTGCAGACCCGCGACCACGTCCGGATCGCGGCGGCCGCCCGGGATTATATCTGCAAGCTCGCCGCACCCTTCGGTGGCGGTTTCATCGCCGGGTATTACGGCTCGAACCCGGCCCTGGGCCTGGACCCGGAGTACCAGGAAACCGCGGCCCGCACCTACATGGAGCACGGCCATAACCCGTGGCAGCGGCAGGGCGCCACCGCCTGATGGCCTCCTGGCGGGCTCCAGCCCCCGATAGCCACTCCTGGCAGCGGAGCATGAGACCATGATGAGCCACAAAGAACGGTTGCTTACCGCGATCAATCACGAGGAGCCCGACCGAGTTCCGCTCTGCGCCTGGTATACCCCCGAGGCGGAAAAATCACTGTTGCGGCACCTGGGAGCCAGTTCGGATCAGACCGAGACCTACCAGGCCGCAGGGGGACCTCTGCCAATCCTGATGGACCACGATTTCCTCATCTCCTGGGTTGGTCCCTGCACCAGTTATTATGCGGACCCCAACCAGGAGTATACTGACGAGTGGGGTATACGCTGGCGGTGGGTCAAAAATGCGGCCGGAGGGTCCTATACCGAGATGGTGCGCCACCCCCTCGCGGATCTCGTGGACCCATCGGAGTACACGCTGCCGGATTTCACCCGCGCCGATCGCTATGAGGGGGTGCAAAAGCTCATCGCTGAATACGGCAAGGAGTACGGGATCATGGGTGGGGCGGCATGTACCTTGTTCGAGTTGGCGTGGTATCTGCGGGGATTGCCGCGGCTGCTGATGGATCTGGTGTCTGAGCAGGATTTTGTCAACGCCTTCCTCGACGATTTGGTGAGATGGATCGACGTGGCCGGTTCCAGAATGGTCGAGTTGGGGGTGGACATCATCTGGATCGGCGACGACTTTGGCACCCAGGACCGGATGCTGATCTCGCCGCAGTTGTTCCGGGAGTTCTTCAAGCCGCGCTACGCAAAACTCTTCGAGAAGTGGAAGGCGATCAACCCCCAGGTGAAGATCGCGTTTCACTCGGATGGTCAGATTGAGCCGATTCTGCCTGACCTGGTGGAGATCGGGTTGGATATCCTGAACCCGGTTCAACCCAGATCGATGGACCCGGCCCAATTGAAGAAGGATTTCGGCAAACATCTCACCTTTTGGGGAACTGTGGATATCCAGGAGGTGCTTCCCTTTGGCACGCCCGTGGACGTCGCCAATGAGGTGAAACTGCGCCTGCGGACCGTCGGCAAAGGAGGAGGGTTCATCATCGCGCCGGCACACAACATCCAGCCAGAGGTTCCCCTGGAGAATATCCTAGCCTTCTACAACGCCGCCAAGAACTATGGGCGGTATCCGCTCGGCGGATGAGCTTGGCGTAAGAACACCACCTTGCCCTTCCACCTCCTGGTACCGCTTTGGTCCCGGGAGTGGGTGTGTCACCTCCATAAGTTGCCCTGCACCACGACCCTGCGGTGAACGTCATCGACCGGTCCGCGGGTGCGTCGGAGAGGGTTAGGGATCGCGCCTTTTCGTCACGTACCCTTCGGCGACCCAGCCGGTCTTGCCGGCCTGCGAACCCTCCAGCACCTTCACCTGGGTCATGGTCCAGTCCCAGCTTTTGTCCACGACCAGGACCTGCGTCCCCTCGTCGATGACGAAAGCCCGTTCCTGGATGATCAGCTGTCGCAGGCCCTCCCAGTCCTTGGCCAGCAGGATCTTTTGCACCTGGTCGTAGTCGTCTTTGGTGATGGTGATGGGGGTCGATCTCCCGCCGGATTGTATATACGCCTCCTCCCCAACCGCGACCACGTTGCCATTCCCGGAGGTGCCTGAAAACAGGTTCGCGACCATCACAGCGAAGAAAATGGCCGCGCCGATGATGCCGAGTATTCCCAGGTAGCCGATCCTCGGCATCTTGAATTTGGTCGCCATCGTTGCGTCCTCCGTGGGTTGGGGGGTGGCAAATCTGGGTAGGCGGGAGGGCATGGGCGAGGTGGTAGTGTGGTGCCCGAAGCGGGGGAGTGACAGGCCGGGTTATAACAGGTCGCCAACCGGTCTGAGAAGCCCGAACAAGGTGCCTATCTGGGAGGAAGAGAGCGCCCTATCCAGGACCAGCACCTCATCGACCAACCCAGTATATCGCTGGCCAATGCCGATTTTCATCTCGCGAATTGCCCAGGTCAAACGGTGCTCAAACCCTGCCATCCATCCTCTGCGCACCCCATCGATGTAGATCTCGGCGGCACAGTCCTTTTGACCGCTGTTCACGTTGCGCCAGGTCGCGACAACGTGATGCCATTCTTCCCGCTGCCAGCCCAGATCACCGACGACGAGGAGTCG
Organism: Candidatus Latescibacterota bacterium; assembly: GCA_020852055.1. Taxonomy (GTDB): domain Bacteria; phylum Latescibacterota; class UBA2968; order UBA8231; family UBA8231; genus SICG01. Next base: position 6,337 of record JADZBP010000042.1, on the reverse strand, counting down.
GCCGCCCACATGCCGTTGACGTTCCGGACTGTCACCATACATGCCCAAGCGCAGTTTTCGCGGCGAGCCGTAGCGCTCGTCATCGGGGCGGGTGAAATCCAGATAGAAGGATCCGTCCGCTGGGTGGCGGCTGATGTGGAAGGGATCGACCGGGTAAGCCGGGGCCAGGTCGGCCTCAGGATCGCAACTGAGCCAGAGGGCTATGGTCCCGTCGAATGCCTCCTGGCTGTAGGGGAAGTTGCCTTCAGCCGGAAAGGTGAACTCGTCTTCAGCCCACCCATAGTCGGCGGCACTGAACTGCAGGGCCCCCCCATTGTGCCCGCCGTGCAGGGTTCGGCGTACTACCCGGGACGGGTACTTTGCGGTTCCGTTTCCACGGCTGAAGTCTGCGTCCACGGTTCGGTCGAAAGAGGCGTAAAGACAGGTGTGGTGACGCAGGCAGGTTGAGAGGTCTTTCGGCATGGCGGCAGATTTCCCCCAACGATGTTTTGACCGGCGCCAGGAAACGGGCCCATTCAGGCTGACGACCTGTTATTATACATAATAGCGGTGGCGATAGATATCGCCGGCGTAGTTCAACCCAGGATGGAGTATCCAGGAAATTCAGGATCGCGTTGAGCTCGCGAACCACGGCCCGACCACTAGCCGATGAAAACAGCAAAAGGGCCCGGAGAACTCGCGTCCTCCAGGCCCTTCTCAACTGGTCGGGGTGGACAGATTCGAACTGTCGACCCTCTGCTCCCAAAGCAGATGCGCTAACCGGGCTGCGCTACACCCCGCAAACCTCCAAAAGATAGCCGGCGGACAGGGCGCCGGCAAGGGTCAGGCTGCGCGGCAGGCCTCGATCTGCTCGCGCAACTGCTGGGCAGCTCGCCGTCCGGCAGCCGCAAAGTCGGTGCCGGCCGAGGCGTAGAGCACGGCGCGGGAGGCGTTGATGAGCAGGCCGCCGCCCTTCGCATCGGCCCCGTGCCGCACCACCGCTTCCAGGTCGCCGCCCTGGGCGCCCACGCCGGGGACTAGGAAGGGCAGGTCGGGAGCCAGCTGGCGCAGCTGGGCAAAGGCTGCGGACTGGGTGGCGCCTACCACCAACCCGCAGTTGTGGGCGGTATTCCATTCGCAGGCCTTGCGGGCCACCCGCAGGTACAGGGGGCCGTCGGCCAGTTCCTGTTGCTCGAAATCCGCGGCGCCCTTGTTGGAGGTCAGGCAGAGCAGGAAGACCCCTTTGTCGGGATAGGCCAGGAAAGGGGCCACCGCGTCGCGGCCCATGTAGGGGTTGACGGTGAGGGCGTCGGCGCCCAGCACCTCGAAGAACATCCGGGCGTACTGCTCGGCGGTGTTGCCGATATCCCCCACCTTGGCGTCGAGCAGTACCGGGATGGAGGGCGGGATATGCTCGAGGGTGGCCTTGAGCGTGGGCCAGCCGGCCTCACCCAGGGCGCCAAAGAAGGCGAAGTTGGGTTTGTAGGCGCACACCAGGTCGGCGGTGGCGTCGATGAGGTGCTTGAGGAAGTAGAGGGTGGGGTTGTCCTGGTCGCGCACACAGGCGGGCAGCTGGGCCTGGTCCGGGTCGAGGCCCACACAGAGCAGGGAGCGGTTCTGGGCGGCGGCGGCGCGTAGTTTTTCCTGGAAGGTCACGGCTGGTTTCTCGCTGTGGAGGGAAGGGGTGGAACAATTTAGGGCCACCGCCCCACCGGCGCAATGCCGCCGGCAACCTCAGCGGGCCGGGGCGGGACCGAGCACGAAGACCACCCGGCACTGGGCGAGGAAGGGAGCGTGCTGGTCGGCCATCTGCACCCGCACCGCGTCTTCGTTGCTGATCACCACATCGGCGCCGTACTGGCCGGAGGTTTCCGCGGCCTTGATAATCAGCGGTTGCGCGGCAGCGCCGCCGAGGCGGTCGCTGTGGCTGGCCCGTTCCAGGTCGCGGTCGTAGCCGACCACCCCCCAGCGGCGCACGTAAGCCAGGTCGACGCCGTTGGCGCTGAAGAGTTCGTTGCCGCCGGCGCTGAGCAGACGGGGCGCCATACTCGGTTTGAGTGGCAGGCCGCGGGCATCGATGATCAGGCCGGTATAGGTCCGGGGAGGAGTGTAGGTGGGGGTCGGTGTTGCCGCCGGGACCGGCCGACGGACAGCTGGCAGCAGGGTGGCGGCGAGGTTTTCGGTCAGGTCGAGGGTCAGGGCCACCTGATAAACCCCATCCTTCTCCTGCTGGCTTTCGGGAACCAGGCGCGCCCCGCGCACCAGGCCGCTGACCCGGGTGCGGATCGAGTCGCTGGCCACCATCGCCTCGCCCACGGTGGTGGTGGCGTCGATATGGACCTGGCCGACCAGTTCCAGCAGGTTGCGGTACGCGACCGCCTTGGCGGCGCGGAAACCCATCAGGCGGCGCTGGGCCGGGTTCTGGATGTCGGGGGAGACGACGCCCTCGCCGTAGACGGTCAGCACCCCGGTGGTCCAGTCGAGGCTGCCCTCGACGGACTGCTGTCCGGCTGCCTGGGCCTGCAGGGGTTGGAGTACGTTCTGGGCCCAGCCCTGGCCGGCGGCAAGAAGCAGGGCGAGGAGTAGGAGTTGGGGCATGGTGGTCCGTCTGGGTGGCGGGGTTGGTAATAAGATGGCTGAGGTGGAAAAAGGTTTCCGGGGGGGGGGAAGGGGGGCAGCGGAGTGGATCTATAAGCCGAGTTCTGTCTGCGCCAAGTGCGGCGCAGGGCGACCATTCATCTGGGGCAGCGGTTACCCGACTGCCTCGGTGCAGCCTACCCGGAAGTTATAACGAGGCGGGCCGCCTCTCCTCCCCTCTTGGGCCTTGCTCCGGATGAGGTTTTCCCTGCCACTTCCGTCGCCGGACGCGCGGTGAGCTCTTACCTCGCCTTTTCACCCTTACCGGCGCACGAGGCGCCGGCGGTATCTTTTCTGTGGCACTTTCTGTGGGGTCGCCCCCCCTGGGCGTTACCCAGCATCCTGCCCTGTGGAGCTCGGACTTTCCTCACCCCGGCCCGAAGGCCGGTAGCGCGGTCGCCCGACCCGCTCCGCTGCCCTTTTTTACGACGAGGTCTGGTCGTCCCAGACGAGGATGGCGCCGCAGTTTTCGCAGACGTGCACCTCGATGGGGGTGTATTTGACGTTGTTGCGCAGCTGGGCGGGCAGTTGGCGGAAACAGCCCCCACAGGCCCCTTTCATGATGCGCGCCACCCGGGTCCCCCGGTTTTTGCGGCTGCGCTGGTAGCGCTGCAACAACCGGGCATCGATGTTCTGAGTGAACTCCTGACGGCGGGTTTCGACGCCTTCCACCTCCTTCTGCAGGGTGGCCAGGCGCTGCTGCAATTCCTCGATGCGGGCCTGGTGCTGCTCCTCGATTTGCCCGACATCCTGCTTGCGCCCTTCGATCTCCTGGCGCAAGCGCTCGCTGGCTTCGATGGTCTCGAGCACCTCGTTTTCGTATTCGGAGATCCGGGTCTTGCAGGCGGCGATTTCGATCTGGAGCGCGTCGTACTCCTTGTTGGTGGTGACGGCAGAAAAACGCTCCTCGTGTTTCTTGAGATCCGCCTTGGCGTCCTCGATCAGACGCTCGTAGTGGCGCTGCTCGCGCCCCAGGTTTTCCAGCAGGTCGATCTGCTCCTGCAGGGCGGACCGGGCCTTGTCGATCTGGCTCTGCCGCTCGTCAATCTCGGCCGGGAACTTGTCCCTGGCTTCCTCCAGGCCCTGAAGTTCTTTGTCTACTTCCTGGAGGGCCAGCAGTTGCATTAGGCCTTCTTTCATCGGGGGCGTATCTCCTGAGAGTGATGACACCTAAACTTAGGGCCTTTGGCGAAAAGATCAACACAGGCTGCGGGCAGCCTCGGCCATGTGTCGGGGAGTAAGCCCGTATTTCTCCAAAAGATCGTTGTTGGCTGCCGACTCGCCGAAGCAGTCGCGGATACCCAGGCGTTTGACCGGGGTGGGGCGATGCTCGGAGAGGGCTTCGGCCACGGCGCCGCCCAGGCCGCCGATGATGGTGTGGTCCTCGGCGGTGAGTACCCGGCCGGTTTTGGCCGCTGCGGCGACCACGCCTTCCACGTCGAGCGGTTTGATGGTGGGCACGTGCAGGATGTGGGCCGAGATTCCCCCGGCGGCCAGCAGGGCGGCGGCCTCGAGGGCGCGCACGGTCTGTACCCCCGTGGCGATAATGGTCACGTCGGTGCCTTCGCGCACCACCACCGATTTGCCGAGCACGAACTGGTAGTCGGCGGGGAAGATGGTGGGATGGGGGTCACGGGTGAGGCGCATATAGACCGGCCCCTCGTGGTAGGTGGCGGCAATCATGGCCTGGCGGGTTTCCACCGCGTCGACCGGGGCGATGACCGTCATATTGGGCATGGCGCGCATCACGGCGATGTCGGAGACCTCCTGATGGGTCTTGCCGGTCTTGCCGGTGAGCAGGCCGGTGTAGGCGCCGCCGAGTTTGACGTTGAGGTTGGGCTGGGCCACCACCACCCGCAACTGGTCGAGGTTGCGGTTGACCAGGAAACAGGCGAAGCTGCTCAGCCAGGGTAGCAGGCCGCAGGAGGCCATGCCGGCGGCCACCCCGACCATGTTCTGCTCGGCGATGCCCATCTCCAGGAAGTGGGCGGGCCGCACCTTGGAGACCTTGTCGGCCTGGGTGGAGTTGGCCAGGTCCCCGTCGAGCACGTAGACCCGGTCGTCCTTGTCGATCATTTCGACGAGGGTGTCGCCAAAGACATCGCGCTGGGCGACCAGCTTGTCGGTGATTTTGGCGTTCACAGCGCGGCCTCCTGGGCGGCCAGTTCCTCTCGGGCCACCCGCAGATCCTCGTCGGTCACCGGCTTGGAATGCCAGTTGAAGTCGTTCTCCATGTACGAAACCCCTTTGCCTTTGACGGTGCGGGCGATGATGATGGTGGGTTGGCCGCGGGTGGCGCGGGCCTGGCTGCAGGCGTCGACAATCTCCTGGATATCGTGGCCGTCGATCTCGAGGGTGGCCCAGCCGAAGGCCTGCCACTTGGCCACCGGATTCTCCTGGGCCGGCTGGCGGTCGAGCGACCCGTACCCGGCGGCGGTGGCAAAGCCGTATTGTTGCAGGCCGTTCCAGTCGAGCAGGGCGGTCAGGTTGTCGAGGCCGTAGCGCTGGGCGATGAAGGCGGCCTCCCAGATCTGGCCCTCCTGAGAGTCGCCGTCGCCGATCATCACCCAGGTGTGGTAGTCGTGGCCCCGGAGTTTGGCCGCCAGGGCCATGCCGATGCCCGGAGAAAGTCCCTGGCCGAGCGAGCCGGTGGACATATCGAGGCCGGGCAGCACGTTCATGTCCGGGTGTCCCTGCAGGCGCGAGTCGATGGCGTCGAAGGTTTTTAGCTCCCCCACCGGCAGGTAGCCGCGCAGGGCCAGGATGGAGTAGAGGCCGATGGAGCAGTGGCCTTTGGAGAGGATGAAGCGGTCGCGCTGCGGATCGCGGGGTTTGGCCGGATCGATCTTCATCACCTCGAAGTAGAGGGCGGTGAGCATCTCCGCCGCCGACAGGGGGCCGCCGAGGTGGCCGGCGCCGGCGTGGTGTACTGATTCGATCACCAGCCGCCGCATCTGGATGGCCAGGCGCTGCAGTTCGCGCCGGCGCGCTGCAGCGAGAGGGGTGGCGCTCATAGGATTGTCTCCTGTGAAGGGGCGCTAAAAAAGTAGGGCTGCAGGTCCGGGTCTACAACCAGCCCGGCGTGACGCTGAATTCCTGGCCGGCTTTTTCGAGGGCTTCGAGATCCTCGATGGCCACCGGGATGCCAGTCTGGCGGTACTCGTGTTCCTTGCGGTGCTCGATGGTGCCGGGCAGGGTGGCTTCCGGGTAACCCGTCACCGGGGCCATGGTCTCGCGCACGCCGCGCACCAGCAGATCGACGCCGGCGCGGACCTCCTCGGCAGGTGCGAAGACCCCCAGATTCATGACGATGATCAGCCCCCCCTGCCTGGCGCCGGGCCACTTCTCGGTCACGGTGGCGGCGCGCGGGTTGCTCATGCCGACAAAGGTGCCGCCCAGGGCCGTGGCCACCCCGGTATAACCCATGGACTTGAAGAAGGCGGCGGGGATCAATTCCTGCAGGGCATCGAACTGGGGGCCGCGCTGGTAGTCGGCCAGGATACAGGTGGCCGCGTCCAGCACCAGGGGGGGGTCTTCTTCGCTGGGTAGGCCGAAGCAGATGGGCGGATTGCCCCAGTAGGCCGATTGCTGCCCTTTGTTGCCGCCGCCCTCGCCGAACCACGAGGGATGGTGGCCCTGTACCGAGAAGGCGGTGCATCCTTCGGCCATGGCCCGGCGCACGTAGTGGCCGGCCGAACCGTAGTGGCCCAGGTGACGGGCG
>JADZBP010000041.1 GCA_020852055.1 Candidatus Latescibacterota bacterium | reverse complement strand
TCCACCGCCGGCATGGAAGCCTCGGGTACGGGCAACATGAAGTTTGCCCTCAACGGCGCCCTTACGATTGGTACACTCGACGGAGCCAACGTGGAGATGGCCGAGGAGATCGGCGACGAGAACATCTTCATCTTCGGACTGCGCGCCGATGAGGTGAAGGCCCTCAAAGGACGCGGCTACAACCCCTGGGACTACTACCGCGCCGACCCCGAACTGAAACTGGTCCTCGACCAGATCGCCGAAGGGGCGTTTTCCCCCGGGCAGCCCGACCTTTTCAAACCCCTGGTCCAGGGGCTGCTGCACCAGGGGGACCCCTATCTGTTACTTGCCGATTACGCCGCCTATGCCGCCTGCCAGGAGCGGGTGAGCGCGCTGTACCTGGACCCCGAGGCCTGGACCCGCATGTCGATCCTCAACTGCGCCCGCATGGGCAAGTTCTCCAGCGACCGGACCATCCAGGAATACGCCGGCCAGATCTGGGGGGTGGAGCCGACGCCGGTGAATCTCCGCAAACCGGCCAAAGGGTAGGGCCACAAGCCGGGGCCCGGGTCTTTCCCCGGGCCTGGCCATTGCCTATTTTGCCTGAGCCCTTTCCCGGAGAATACCCATGGCTCCAAGTGTTCCCCCTTCGGTGCGGCAGTTGTGCCGCCAGGTGTTGCCCCAGCTGCTGGACCGGGCCGACGGCGCCCGCGTGCTGGCCGACGTGGAGGCGGTGGTCGAGACGGACCGCTGGAACTCCTTCGACCGGTTCCATCAGACGAGCCAGACCCTGGCGCGGCGCTACGAGCAGGCCGGGGCCGGCGCTGAGATCCACCCGCTGCAGACCGGCGGCCGCATCGGCAGCGGGCGCTGGATCATCCAGGAGGCGGAGGACGTGCTGGGGGCCACCCTCGAGGTGATCGCCCCGGTGCACCAGCGCCTGCTCGACTACCAGCACAACCCCTGGCATGTGATCCAATGGACCAGCGGCACCCCCGAGGGCGGCCTTGAATGCGAGTTGGTGGTCATCGATACTCGCGAGGAGCTGGAGGCCAAACGCCCCGACAGCCTGGCCGGCAAGCTGGTCCTGACCAGCCTCGAACCGCGCACCTTGATGCAGTTGTTGGCCGACCGTGGCGCCGTGGGGGTGATCACCGACCGGCCCATCGACCACCTGCCCGACGCCCTGGCCTGGACCAAGTTCGGCTGGGGTGCGGTGCCCATGGAGTGGGCCACGGCGCGGCTGGTAGGCCTGGTGCTCTCGCAGAACCAGGGGCGGGAGTTGCGGCGGCTCCTGCAGCAGCGGGGACCGCTGCGCCTGCGGGTCGAGGTGGAGGTCCGCAAGTACGTGGGCAGTCACGACGTGGTCAGCGGCCTGGTGCGCGGGGCCGATGATCCGCAGGACGAGGTCTGGGTCCTGGCCCACAGCGCCGAGCCGGGCGCGGTGGACAACGCCTCCGGGGTGGCTCTTTGTGTGGAGATGGCCCGCCTGCTCGAAGGGCTCATCGGCGAGGGCAAACTGCGCCGGCCGCGGCGCACCATCCGCCTGCTCAATGCCTACGAGTGTTACGGGTTCTTCGGCTTCCTCGAAAAGGTCCGCCGCCTGCAGCCGCCCCTGGCGGGGGTGTGTATGGACACCCTGGGCTCCAAACCCGAGGTCTGCGACGGCCGTCTCGAATGGCACGCCACCATCCCGATGTCGGCCGGTTTCGTCGACCGGGTGGGGGAGGCGGTGCTGCGGGCCGGCCTCAAACGGCGCAACCCTGGCTACCGCCTGCACCTGGCGCCCTTTGTCTCCACCTCGGATACCCTGATCGGCGACCCGCAATACGGTTTCCCCTGCCCGTGGATCACCACCCACCACCGCCGCAGCGGTCGCGGTTTCGACGCCTACCACAGCTCGGCCGACACCGTCGAACTGCTGAGTCCCGCCGGCCTCGAGTTGTGCGCTGCTACCATGGCCTCCTACCTGTATTACCTGGCCGATGCCGGCAGCGCGGAGGTCGCTGAACTCGCCAAGTCGGAGACCGCCCTGGCCCTGAGTGAGTTGCGCGCCAGGCCCAACTCCAACCGCGCCTTTTTCCTGCGCGAGACCCACGCCGAAAACCTCAAACGCCTGCGGCGCTGGATGTGGGGCGGGGAGGGCGCCGGATTGAAGGGGCAACTGGAGGCCTACGAGCGGGAGGTGGGTGAAGCGGCGGCCAAAAGGGCCAAGCCCCTGCGGCACGGTCCGGGCACCCGGCGCATCGCGCGGCGCACCGCCCCGCTCTCACCGACCCTCGAAAATACCCCGACGCCCATCGCCCAGCGCATCAGCCGCGCCGGCCTGCCACCCTGGGCGCTCTTCTGGGCCGACGGCCGGCGCAACCTGGCTGAGATCGCCGCGCTCATCGCTTGCGAACAGACCGCCGCGGTGGGAGGGGCAGGGAAAAAACTCGCTCCCACCGCAGAGCAGGTCGGGGCCTTCTTCGAGGCCCACGAGGAGTTGGGGTACGCCGAGTTGGCCGGCCCGGGCGAGTGGATCAGCCAGGCGCGCCTGGTGGCCGATCTGCGCCGCCTGGGGATCCGCAAGGGTATGGACCTGATGGTGCACAGTTCGCTGGGGGCCATCGGTTTTGTGGCCGGGGGCGCCGGCACGGTGATCGAGGCCCTGCTGGCGGCCATCGGCCCCAAGGGCACCCTGATGATGCCCTCCTTCAACCACCGCGGGGCGCAGGTCTTCAACCCCCTGGCCACCCCCACGACCAACGGGGCCATCCCCGACGCCTTCTGGCGGCGGGCCGGGGTAGTGCGCAGCCTGCACGCCACCCACGCCCTGGCCGCCTGCGGCCCGCGCGCCGAGGTCTTCTGCGCCGGGCATCTGGAGACGGGTATCTGGGAGCAGGACAGCCCCATTGGCCGGCTGATCCACGGCGGGGGGTACCTGCTGGCCCTGGGCACCACCCACTACACCAGCACCGCCTACCACGTCGCCGAGAACTCCATGCCCTGCGGCTGTATCGATCCCTTTGGCAACCGCGACAAGGTGGTGCGTCCCGACGGCAGCGTCGCCGAGGTGCAGGGGCTGGCGTGGCGCAGCGGCGAATGCCCGGTCTCGCCGCGCAAGCTGGACCCGGCCCTCGACCGCCGCGGGCTGCAGCGCCGCGGCAAGGTGGGCCTGGCCGACGCCGAACTGGTGCCGGCTCTCGAGTTGTGGCAAGTCCGGCGGGAGCACCTGAAAAAAGCATGTCCCACCTGCACCATCAAACCGGGCTACCGGAGATAGGAGCGTCCATGGCCACGCGTTACCCTCAGACCATCCTGGTCAGCTGTGAGGTCCCCTGGGACGAGCAGGGCGTGCTGCTGGAGGACTGCTTCCGGCGCGAGATCCGCGCCCTGCTGGGCCACGGTTTCAATCACCTCTATGTCTTTGGCACGGCCGGCGAAGGGTACGCCGTCACCCTCGATCAGTTCCGCCAGATTGTCGAGGTATTCTGGGAGGAGACCAACCGCGACGGGGTCTTCCCGATGGTGGGGGTGATCGCCCTTTCCACCCCACAGGTGCTGGAGCGGGTGCGCTTCGCCTTTGATCTGGGGGTGCGGGCCTTCCAGATCAGTCTGCCCTCGTGGGGCGCTCTGGACGACGGGGAATACCTGGCCTTCTTCAGCCAGGTGTGCGGCGCCTTTCCCGAGGCGCGCTTCATCCACTATAACCTGCCGCGGGCCAAGCGTGTCCTGCTGGGGCCCGAGTACCGGCGCCTGGTGGCCGAGGTGCCCAACCTGGCGGGCACCAAGAACTGCCGCACCGATATCACCCAGGTCTTCAGCGTCGCCACCGGCGCCCCCGAACTGCAGCATTTCTACGGCGAACACGGCTTTCCGCACGGCTGTCTTTTCGGCGAGTGCTCGCTGCTCAGTTCCTTTGGGGCGCTCTTCCCCAAAAAGACCAAGGAGTTCTTCGGCTACGGCGTGAACAAGCAATGGGACAAACTCTTCCCGATGCAGGCCGAATATCTGCGAGTGATGGAGGACTTCCTGGCCCCCACCCAGGGGCGCGAGGCCATCGACGGGGCGTACGACAAGATGATCGTGCGGGCTTCGGGGCTGGATATGCCGCTGCGCCTCCTATCCCCGTACCAGGGTTTCGACGAGCAGACCTTCAAGAAATGCCAGCGCCAGTTGCGCTCCCACCCCACCTGGCTGGAATGAGCCGATGCGCTGTCGCCATCTGAACCCCGAGCACCCCGAGGAGAACGAGATCCTCGTCGAGGGCCTGGAGCGGGAGGTGGTGATGGTGCAACTGAGCGATACCCACCTGCCGGCAGCGGACGGGCGCGACCCGCACCCGGCCCGGCAGGCCGCGGCCCATTTCGCCGCCTACTTCCAGCAGCGGACCCCCGGCGGGGCAGTGGTGGCCGAGATCTTCGCCGGCCTGCTCGACCGCGCCCGGCAGGCCCATCCCGACCTCCTGGCCCTGACCGGCGACATCCTGCATTTCCCCTCGGTGGCAGGCCTGGAATGGCTGCGGCACCGGTTGGCCGGGACGGACTATCTCTACACCCTGGGCAATCACGACTGGTTCTTCCCGTACCAGACCTGGAGCGACGCTGGCCGCCAGGCCCATTACCCCCGTTTCTTTGGCCTGACTGGTGGCAACCCCGCCTGCCAGGTGCGCCGGGTGGGCGGCCTGCGCGTGGTGGCGCTCGACAACAGCACCTACCAGGTCAGCCCCGAGCAGGCCGACTTTCTGCGCCGCCAACTGGCCACCGGCGATCCCTGTCTGCTGCTGCTGCACATCCCCCTGGCCACCCCTTCGCTGCTGCCGGCGGTGATGGCGCGCTGGAACGCACCCATCGTCATGGGGGGGGAGGAGGGCTGGACCGCCGAGACGCGGGCCCACTGGCTGGTGGGCGAGGTGCAGCCGGGCACCCGGGCCTGCCTGGACCTGGTGCGCCAGGCCGCCAACCTGGTGGGGGTGCTCTGCGGCCACATCCATTTTGCGCGGGCCGACGAGTTGCGGCCCGGCTGTTTTCAGTACGTGGCCCGGCCCGGTTTCGAGGGCGGTTGCCGGCGGCTGCGACTCAAACCCTACAGGTAGGTATGTACACGGCGCTGGGCACGGTGCGGTTGAAAAGTGGCGAGCAGGTGGAGGCCGGGGTGGTCCTCGGCCCGGACCCCGAGTGGGCGGAGCGGGTCGAGCAGTTGCTGGGCCACAAAGGCCCCATCTGGCAATGGGGGAACAGCGCGGCGGTGCGCCGCGAGCTGGGCATCGAGGCGCGGTATTACCTGCTGCACCGGCAGGGGACGCCGCTGGCCAATATCTCCACCTTCACCCACCGCGGGGTGGGGCATTTCGGCCATGTCTGGACCCGGCCGGAGGACCGCCGGCAGGGCGCGGCCTCGCAGTTGATGGGCCTGCAGATGGCCCATTTTCGGCAGACCGGCGGCCAGGCGCTCTTCCTGGGCACCGGCTACGACAGCGCCCCGTACCATATCTACGCCTCCCACGGCTTTGTCGGCCTGGAACCGAAGAGCGGCAATATGGAGTTTTATACCGGGGCCAAGGCCGCGTTCGAGGTGGAGTTCTTCGCCAAGGGGGTGGTGCACGAGGACGAGGTGCGGTGGCGGCACTGGCCGGCGTCGGGGCCCTTGTTCCTGGGAGACTATCCGGGGGTGGTGCGCTGCGCCCCGCTCAAGCTCCTGGGTCGCAAGTCCACCGAAGGGCCTTTCCTCGACCTGATCGAGGCGGAGGAGCAGCGCCGGGAGCGCGGGGAAGCGCGGCGGGCGCGGGTGCTGTGCCAGACCGCCTCGCAGGCGGTGGTGGCGCTGGCGTACTGGGACTGGGATCCGCTCTGGGCCTCAACCTGTGTGGTTGACGTGTACAGCCATCCCGAATTCTGGGAGGACAGCCTCGAACTGCTGCCCTCCCTGTCCTTGCCCGCGGCGGAACGCTACGTGGCCTACTGCGACCCGGACTGCCCGGCCAAGGAGCACGCCCTGGCCCTGGCGGGATTCAAGAACACCGCGACCTTCGCCAGGCGGGTGGCTGCCGACCGGGCACGCACCCGCCTGGTGGACGTGCAGGTCTGGGAGCGGGCCTAGAGCACCGGGGCGCCGTAGAAGCCCAGCATCGGCAGGAAGCGTTCCATGTCCGCCGGCAGGGTGGCCGGGTTGTAGCCCCAGCCGCCGTGTATCTGCGCCTTGCCCTCCACTGCCCGCGTCAATTTCAACTGGATGCGGGCATCCTGCGAGTACACCACCTCCGCTACCGGCACCTCGCCCTGCGCATCCTCCACCCGGAAGGGGTGGCCGGTGATGTCGAGGGTATCTATCCGGCTGGTCACCGGGGCGAAGCGCAGTTCGATGGTCCGGGCATCGAGGGCTGCTGCGGTTTCCAGGTCCGGAGCCCGGTACTCGACAGGCCTGCCGTACACCAGCCCGAGGGCAGCGCGGGCCAGGCGTTCGCCCAGCAGCAGATTGCCGGCCGGGCTGATGTGGATCAGATCAGAGAGGGGCAGATCGAGGGCGGGCACCACGGCGACGCGCTGGTCGGTGCGGGCCACCTGCCGCTGTTCCTCGCGGACCTGGGTCCAGCGCCGATGGCAGCCCTCGTCGGCCAGGTGGAAGACCCGGTTGAGCTGCACGGTGACCACGGGCAACCGGGGATCACCGAGGGCCTGGCGCCAGGCGGCGGTAGCCTGGCCGAAGCGCCGGGCGTAGCTGGTGGCATCGGCTTCGGTGCCCGTATCGCTCTCCCCCTGGTACCACAGGATACCCCGCACCCTGCCGCCTACCTTTTGGGCCACCTGGACCATATTGTCGAACAACACCGCCTGCCCCTGCGCCGGGTTCCACGCCGAGAGGGGAGAGCCGCCCAGGGCGGTCTGCACCAGGCCGATGGGGTGGCCCAGTTCCTGCCGCAGCACCCGCCCGAAGTGCAGGTACGGCGAGTGACCAGGGTTGGCTCCTTCGCGGTTGACGGGGTGTTTGGTGTCAGTGGAGTCGTTCATCGGGTGGGCAGCCAGGGCCCATTCTTCGCTGTTGCGGAAGAGGTGCACCCCCAGCTCGGGAGGGTCGTGGTACGGGCCGCGCCCGTACCCGGCCGAATTGCTCTGGCCGGCGATGAGCCACAGGTCGCCCACCCCCAGGAAATGGCGGGTGTCCCCGCGCACGGACCACTCGCCGGCCAGGTTGCCCTGGTGGTTGAGGCGGGTCTCCAGGCGGTAGAGCCCGCCGGCGGGGATCTGGGCCAACTCGGCGGACCAGGTGCCCTCGGCGGCGGTCTGCGCCGGTTGCCAGTCGCGCACGGCGATGCCGGTGTCCTCGCGCACCAGGCGCACCTCGACCCGGCCTGGTTCGGGGTGGACCCAGCGGCCCCGGAGGGAAATCGCTCCCAAACCTGCCTGATCCTGTTGGATGATCTGCCAGTCGCTGGGTCCCTGGTCGATGATGGCGCCCGTGTTCTCGGTCATCTACATTTCCTCCCGGATTTGAAGGGGGCAATATACCCATCAGCGGGAAAGGAGGCAACCATGGAATACCGCGTGTTGCGCGGCACCGGCATCACCGTGTCGCGGCTCTGCCTGGGCACCATGACCTTCGGCGAACAGGCCGGCGAGGACGAGGCGCGGACGATCATCGACAGGAGCCTGGAGGCGGGGGTGAACTTCATCGATGCCGCCGACGCCTATACCGGGGGCCGCGCCGAAGAGATCGTGGGACGGGCCCTGCAGGGGCGCCGGCACCGGCTGGTGTTGGCCAGCAAGGTGCGGCTCGGGGCCGGGGAGGACCCACACAAGGACCAGGGCCTGCACCGCTGGCACGTCATCCGCGGGGTGGAGGCCAGCCTCAAGCGTCTGCAGACCGACTGCCTCGATATCTGCTACCTGCACGCCCCCGATTACCAGACCCCCATCGAGGAGACCCTGGCGGCCTTCGACCTGCTGGTGCAGCAGGGCAAGGTGATCTACGTGGGCATGTCGAACTATGCGGCCTGGCAGATGTGCGAGGCCCGGTGGATCTGTGACCGCCGCAACTGGGCCGCGCCGGTGCTGATGCAGGTGGTGTACAACCTGGTGGCCCGCAGCGTCGACGCCGAATGCCGGGCCTTTTCCGAGCGGCTGAACATGGGCATGGTGGTCTACAATCCGCTGGCCGGCGGCCTGCTGACCGGCAAACACCGGGCCGAGCAGGGCCCCGAGGCAGGCACCCGTTTCGGGATGAAGAAGAACTACTACCAGCGCTACTGGAGCCCGGCCCATTTTGCCGCCCTCGCCGAGTTGACCGCGGTGGCGGCCGAGGCGGGCAAGACCATCACCCAGCTCGCGCTGCAATGGCTGCTCTCGCAGCCCTTGGTGGATTCGATCATCCTGGGGGTGAGCAGCCCGGGGCAACTCGAGGAAAACCTGGGCCTGGCCGAGGGGCGGCTCGACCCGGCGACCCTCGAAGCCTGCGATGGGGTCTGGCAGCGCCTGCGGGGGGATCATTTCGCGTACAATCGCTGACAAAAAAGGGGCGGGGAGCATCGCGCTCCCCGCCCGGTGTTCGTACTCAGCTAGCTGATCTAGCGCCCACCACCGCCACCGCCGCCACCGCCCTGGCCGCCGCGCCCGCCACCCGGGCCGCCCGGGCCACCGCGGCGTTCCTCCACCAGCGACTGGAGGCGCGCCACCTGCTCCTTGGAAAGGATGGCGCTGTATTTGGCGACCAGTTCCTCCTGCACCTTCTGCAGCCTGGGCGCCAGCTCCTCCCAGTCCCCGCCGGCCGAGCGCATCTCCTCCACCAGCGCCTTGCGCTGGCCCCAGGCCTCCTGGTACACGGCCCGCAGCTTGGTGAACTGCTCGCCGTCGATCTTCAGCTCAAAGCAGACGATGGCCCACTCGCCTTCCAGGCCCATGCCGGCACCACCGCGCCGCATACCGCCGCGGCCACCACCCTGGCCTCCTCCTCCGCCGCCGGGCTGTGCCATGACCAGTGCCGCGGTTCCCAGCACCAATGCTGTGGTTAGACAGGTGACGATCTTCATCGCTGACCTCCTTGGGTTTTGTTGCCCGTGGTTCACTCGCCGGTGAGCCGGCGCCATTCGATGAGGGCCTTGTTGTAGTCCACCAGGGACTGCAGCCGGCTGAGGCGGGCCTGGGCCAGGTCGTCCTGGGCATCGAGGACCTGGCGCACCGTGGCCAGGCCCAGATTCAGGCGCTCCTCCAGCTCGCCCAGGTTCTGCACCGAGAGGCGCTCGGTCCACCGGGCTGCCTCCTCGCGCTGCCGGCTGGTCTCGACGCTGCGGTGCTGGTTGCGCACCTGCTGGGCCAGTTGCAGGCGCAGGGTCTCCAGGGCCACCTCGCGTTGCTGCTGCTGGATCAGTTGCTGCTGCACCCGGATCTTGGTGGGGTCGTCGCCCAGCGGGAAATCGAGGCTGAGCCCGCCCTGCCAGGAGCGGCCGTCGGCCGATTTGATGCCCTCCAGATCGTCGGCATAGGTGCCGCCGATGCCGCTGAGGCCCACCTGGCTGGTGAGGGCCACCGAGGGCCGGGCCTGATCGCGGGCGAGGGCGACCTGCAACTCGCCGTTCTTGAGGTCCAGTTGGGCCCGGCGGTAGGCCGGGCTGAAGGCGAGGGTCTTGGCCAGCCCGGTTTCGGGATCGCCGCCGAAGGCGACCACCTCGGGGGTGTCGGTGGGCTGCACTGCCACCTGCCAGCGCTGGGGTTCCTGATCCAGGCCGAGCAGGGTCTTGAGCTGGTCCTCGGCCTGGCGCAGGCTGGCCTGGGCGCTGACGATCTCCTGTTGCCGCTGGGCCACGCCCACCTCGGCCTGCAGGATATTGCTGACCGGGTCAGAACCGACCTCGGCCCGCACCCTGGCCGTTTCCAACACCCGCTGGGCGCCGGCCAGGAACTGCTCGCGCAGCACCAGGTTCTGTTTGGCCAGGAACAGGTCCCAGTAGGCGCGGCTCACCTCGGCGCGCAGGTCCTGGAGCAGCCCCTGCACCGTCAGTTCGGCGGCGCTCAGGCTGTTGCGCGCCACCCGCAGGCCGATGCGGTTGACCCAGCCGCGGCCCTGGAGCAGGGGCTGGGAAAAACTCAGGTTGAGGCCCGAACGGTACGCCGGGTTGAGGGTGTTGAAGGCGGCGTTGTTGGCGGAGCGGTTGTTGCTGAAGTTGAGGCTGAGCCGCCCGCCCGTGGCCAGGTCCTGCGACAGGCCCAGGCCCAGGCCCAGCGAGGTGTTGGTCGAGGTCTTCACGTTTTCGAGGGTGGAGACCGAGGGTGAACGGCTGGACTGGTTGGTGAGGTTGGCGCTCAGGCTGCGGCCGAACCTCGCCTGTTCCTGGGCCAAGGCGCGCTCCTGGGATTTCTGGCTCAGCCGGGCGCTCTGCACCCCCAGGTGGCGTTCGAGGGCCTGGGTCACCGCCTGGTCGAGGGAGAGCTGCAGGGTGTCCTGCTGGGCCCGGGCCGGAACCCCGGCCAGCGATGCCGCGAGTATACAGAAGTGCAGAAGGCGTCTAAGGCTCATAGGTCCTCACTCGTAGCGCAAGGCGTCGATGGGGTTGAGGGCGGCCGCTTTGCGGGCGGGGTAAAAGCCGAAGAAGATGCCCACAGCCCCCGAGAAGCAGAAGGCCAGGATCACCGTGGGGATGGAGATGACCGGGGCCATACCGCTCAGCGCCCCGACCAGGTAACGGGCGATAAAACCGATGGCGATGCCGATCAGGCCGCCCGACAGGCTCAGGGTCACGGCTTCGACCAGGAATTGCACCAGAATATCGCTGCTGCGGGCGCCGATGGCCATCCTGATGCCGATCTCGCGGGTGCGCTCGGTGACCGAGACCAGCATGATGTTCATGATGCCGATGCCGCCCACCACCAGCGAGACACTGGCAATGGCCGCCAGCAGCATGGTCATGGTGCGGGTGGCCTCCTGGGCGGTGCTGGCCAGGTCGGTCTGGTTGCGGATGGTGAAATCGTCGTCCTCGCCCTCCTGCAGCTTGTGGTTCTCGCGCAGCAGGACGCGGATCTCCTCCTGGGCGGCGTTGAGCTGTTCGGCGGAAACGGCGCTGCAGAGGATCTGCTGGATGAAACGCCAACCGCTGAGGCGGTACATGGCGGTGGTGTAGGGGATGAGGATGGCGTCGTCCTGGTCCATGCCGCCGGCGCCCTGCCCCTTCTCGGTGAGCACCCCGATGATCTTGAAGGGCACGTTGCGCAGGCGCAACTCCTGGCCCACCGGGTCCTGGTCGGGGAAGAGGTTGGTGACGATGGTCTGGCCGATGACACAGACCTTGGCCTGGCTGCGCACCTCGCCGGCGGTGAAGAACTCGCCCGAAACCAGGGGCCACTGGCGGATGTCGAGAAAGTCGGTGGATACCCCCTGGACGGCGGTGTTCCAGTTGCCGATGCCGCCCACCGCCTGGACCCCGGCCCGCACCATCGGCGAGACCCCGGTGATCAGCTCGGCTTCTTTGCCCAGTTTGTCCACGTCCTCCAGCGAGAGGCGTGTGCCGCTGCCCCCGCCCATACTCACCCCGCCCTGGCGGCTGGCGCCGGGGAAGACCACCAGGAGGTTGGTGCCCAGGCTGTTGATCTGCTTTTCGATCTGGGCCTGGGCACCTTCGCCGATGGCGACCATGGTGATCACCGAGCCGACGCCGATGATGATGCCCAGCATGGTCAGCAGGCTGC
>JADZBP010000040.1 GCA_020852055.1 Candidatus Latescibacterota bacterium | reverse complement strand
GACCTGGCGTTGGGCGCCCTGGCGTTCCGGGCCGGGCCCCGCCTGCGGCAATGGGCGATGGCCCGTGGCTGGGGGGCGTCGGTCGCGCAGGTCCTGGGACCTCTAGACCGGAAGGCCTGGGGACGAATCGCGTGTTGGTCGGTGTTGTTCAACCTGGTATTCTGCGGGCAGTTCCTGCTGCTGCTCTGCAGTTGGGGCATCCCGCCGGCTCGGGTGGCTTTGGGAATACCCCTTTTCTTCGCCCTCAAACTCCTGCTGCCCTTCAGCATCATGGAGATCGGGGTGCGGGAAGGTGTTGCCCTGCTGGTCTTCACCCCGCTGGGCCTGGACCCGGCGGTGGCGTTTAATGCGGCATTCATCCAGTTTATCATCAACGTAGTGGTGCCCGGGATCGGGGGTTGGTTCCTGTTGTACGGCCAGTACTCCCGCCGCCTGGGCGGGCGGGTTTCCCTGCGGGGACTTGCCGCCCTTTCCCTTGAGACGAGGCGATCGCGATGAATTCGATTCATATGGTGAAACGGGAGATCTGTGAGGTGGGTCGGCGCATCTACCAGCGAGGGTATGTGGCGGCCAACGACGGCAATATCAGCGTGCGCATCGCCGAGGACCGCGTCCTCTGCACCCCGACCGGAGTGAGCAAAGGCTTCATCTCCGAAGACATGCTCTGTGTGTGTGACCTCGAGGGGAGGCAGGTGGCGGGGCATCTGAAGATCTCCTCGGAGTTGCGCATGCACCTGGAAATCTACAAGCTGCGCGCCGATATCTATTCGGTGGTCCACGCCCATCCGCCGACTGCCACGGGTTTTGCCGTGGCAGGTATGGATCTGACCCAGTGTGTGCTGCCCGAGGTCATCGTCTCCCTGGGGGGGATCCCGCTGGCGGCGTACGGGACCCCGGGCGGGCCGGAGATTTTTGAGCCCATGCGGCCGTTGCTGAAGGAGTACGACGCGGTGTTGATGGCCAACCACGGTGTGGTCACCCTGGGCCGAGACGCGATGGACGCACACTTCAAGATGGAGACCGTCGAGCACTTTGCCCGGATCGCGCTGGTGGCCCACCAGCTGGGGGCGGTGAAGACCATCGCCCCTGAACACGTCGACGAACTCATCGACCTGCGCCAGCGCTTCGGCATCAAAGGGCGGCCCTCGTGCCGGGTGGGGGATGGGCCTGCGCCCCAACCCGCTGCTGGCAGCCAGGACGACCTGGTCCAGGAGATCACCCGCCAGGTGATGGCGCAGCTGGGGAAAACGCGATAACCCCATGCCAATGATCGCCTATGTTGTTTTGGCACTGGGCTTGGCGCTCAGGGCTGGGGCCGAGCCGGCCAATCTGGTGCAGCTGGCCGAGGCAGCCGAGGCCCTCGCCAATCAGGGCCGTCTGACCGAAGCCATCGCCGCCTACGAACAGGCCATGGCCGCCGGCGCGGGCAGCGCCCGGGTGTTGAATCGCCTGGCCGGCCTGTACCTGCAGACCGAACAACTCGAAAAAGGCACCCTGCTGTTGCGCCGGTCGTTGCAGGAAAACCCGGAGCAGGCCCAGGTGTGTTTTGAGCTGGCCAAGGTCTTCCAGGTCACCGACCAGCCAGACTCGGCGATGCGCTATGCCCGCCAGGCCCAGACCCTGGAACCGCAATCATCGGCTATCGTCACCCTGATCGGCGCGGTGCATCTCCAGGCCGAACATCCGGCCGAAGCCAAACAGGCTTTCGCCCAGGCGTTGGAGTTGGATGCCAGGAACCCGGAAGCCCACCGATTCCTCGGGGTATACTACACCGAACGGGATTCCCTCGCCGAGGCGATCGCTGAGTTCCGCCAGGTGACCCGTATCCTGCCCGACGACCTGGAGGCCAACAACAACATCGCCTTCCTGCTGGCGAGGCAAAAGCAGTATCCCGAGGCCCTGGCGGCGTACAAGAAAGCGGAGATGCTGGCGCAGGACCCGCGGATGCGCCAGGCGGTGCGCGCCAACCGCGAGGCCGTCGAGGCGGTGATGGCCGGCAAGATGCGGGCCCGCTTCATCTTGGTGGATACCCAGGCCCGGGCGGCTGAGGTGGTGGCCAAGCTCAAAGCTGGCGAGGACTTCGCGGCTTTGGCGGCGAGGTTCTCCAAAGCGCCCAACGCCCAGGTCGGGGGAGACACGGGGTTCGTCGGTCCGGGGGCATTGATGGATGGTTTCGAAAAGGCCGTACTCGGATTGAAGACCGGGCAGACCAGCGAACCGCTGACCCTGCCGATGGGGGTGGTCATCATCCAGCGGTTGAACTAATAAAGGGCCAGGAACCTGGTGGGGTTCCTGACCCTCAGGGAGGGATGCGAGCCATGACCGGTGTGGCCCGCATAGCGTAAAACGCCCCGGACTGCCTCCGGTTCCCGCCCGGAAAAACAGGACCGCCGATGAACGTCCGTCTCTATGCCGAACTCGCTGTGGCCATCGCCTTGGCTGCGGTCCTCGATCTGATCTCCAAATCACTGCCCCTGCCGCGCTTGCCCTACGGCGGTTCGATCAGCCTGCGGGCCCTGCCCATCCTCGTTGTCGCCCTCCGCCACGGCGCCCGGGCCGGCATCGGTGCCGGCGGCGCCTATGGGGTGGTTGACTTCCTCATCCATCCCGTCTTCGTCCATCCCCTTCAGCTACTGCTCGACTACCCCTTGGCTCTTGGTGTCCTGGGTTGCGCCGGCTGGTGCTGGCAGGTCGTGCCGCCCCTCTCGCGGACCCGTCTGATCCTGGGGGTGCTGCTCGCCTATGTCCTTCGCCTGGCGGCCCATTATGTTTCGGGGGTGGTGTTTTTTGCGCAGTTCGCCCCGGCGGGGCAGCCGGTGTGGCTCTACTCGCTGGCCTACAACGCCAGTTATCTGATTCCTGAGGCTATCATCGTCATCCTGTTGATGCAGTTGATGTTGCGGCGGATGCATCAGATCTGAGTGCGCCAGCCTCGCAGCCTTTTGGGGCACCGCGCCGGCAGCGCGATTTGGGCGCTGGCGGGCTGCGTGGTAGATTGTAGGATAAAAGATCCCCGCCCGGAAGAATCTGCCGCGAGCCCTGGCCGATGCCCTGGGACAAGCTACAAGATCTTGGGGTGAAGGTGGTTTGCCCACCTTGGGCAAGGGGTCTCCGCTGGAGTCGGCATTGAGGCATGCTTCTTGCTTTGGCTGTGGGCACCCGAATTCCCGCCGGCCCAATATACAGGGATTGAGTTATGGAAAGAGATGATCTGCGCCAAGTTATGGAGCGGTTGGAGGCCATCGCGGCTTTGTCGACCCTGTTCAAGAATCTTTGGTACGCAAAGATCAAGGACGAGGCCAAAAGCGAGAAGGTGCGGGCGTATTTGACCGTGTACGAGGACGCCGTGCCCCAGCTCAACCATGTGCTCGAGTTTGCCCATCACAGCGCCTCGTTGCTGGCGGACGGCAGATTGGACCAGGACAAGTACGAGCGCCTCCAGTTGGCTTTTGGCCAGTTGAGCGCCGCCCTTCTGGGTCGCGACGTCGATGCGGGCACGGAAATGCCAGGCCTCGATGACCTGGAATCCGCGGTGACGTTCACCCCCGAGCAGGAAGCCGCAATGGAGGGCGATCTCTTTGAGGCTGAGGACCTGCGCACGGTCTCCCGCGGTCGGCACGACAACGCTGCCGATGACCGCCGGCTGGAAGGGGTGAGCCAGGCCGAGGTCGAAGCGCTTCTGGTCGATACCCACAATGGCACGGCCACCACCATCGATTCCCTCTTCGACAGTGGCGAGGGGACGGCGCCGGCCTCCAGTCGCGAGGAGATCGATGCATTGCTCGATGAACCCGCAGCCGACGAAGGGTCCGATGATCTGGATGATCTGCTGCAGGATGAGGCGTTGGAGGATAGCGAAGAAGAGCACCCTGTTGAGGGTGAGCAGGCGGATGGGGAAGAGGACAGCGGCACGGATGACGATCTGAGCGAGTTGCTCGACTCGGTGAATGAGGAAGCCGACGAGCAGGATGAGCCCCTGGATCTGGGCGACCTGGAGTTGGCAGAGGAGAAACCCCCCGAGGAGGAAGCCGGGGAGGTCGATCTGGATCTGGCGGATTTGGAGTTGGAGGAGGAAGACGCAGCCGAGGCCTCGGCCGAGGATATCGGCGAGGCCGGGGAAGCGGACCTCGACCTGGATCTGAGTGATCTGGATCTGGGGGAGGAGAAGAGCGAGGAAGAGGATCTGGACCTCAGCAGTTTCATGGATGAGGAAGGACAGCCCGAAGGGGAGGTCTCCGACGACGACCTGACCGCGTTGCTCAACGGTGAGGAGGAGGTCGAAGAGGAACCGGAACCCCCGAAACCAGCGCCTAAGCCGGCGCCGCCAGCAGCGAAGGTGACCCCCAAAGCAGCGCCGAAATCAGAACCGGCCGCCAAACCTGCCCCTGCCGCTGCGCCCAAACCTGCCCCGGCCCCGAAACCAGCCCCCAAGGCTGCTGCTGCGCCGGCGGCCAAACCCGCTGCGCCGGCGGCCAAACCAGCCCCCAAAGTCGCACCCAAAGCCGCCCCGGCCAAGGAAGAGAAACCAGAAGAAGACAGTATTTCGCAGGACGAGATCGACGCGCTTTTCGGCTGAACCTTCGCCGTCTGGAACGCCTGTTGCGGAGCCGGCCCCGAACCGGCTCCGTTTTTTTGTGCCTGCCTTGCACCCGGGGCAGCCCTGGAATAGATTTATGGCTCATTCCATCTCCCATAAATCCACCCCGGTCCGGGTCCAGCCATGCCCTATCGCGCTTGGTTCCAGTGTCTGCATTGCGACGACGAACGCTACCCCCTTAACGAGATCATTTACGAGTGCCGCAGATGCGGGGGCCTATTGGAGGTGCGCCACGACATGGAGGCGCTGGGCCGCAAACCCGCTTACGAGTGGATGAAACTCTTTGACCAGCGCTACATGCGCACCGACTTCCCCTTTGGCAGTTCGGTCTGGGGCAAGAAAGAGATGGTCTGCCCCGAGGTCGACAACGAGAACGTCGTATCGATGTACGAGGGGGGCAGCAACCTCTTCTGGGCCGAGCGCCTGGGGCGCGAGGTGGGCATCAACGATCTGTGGATCAAACAATGCGGCAACAGCCATACCGGCTCGTTCAAGGACCTGGGCATGACGGTGCTGGTGTCGATGGTCAAGCAGATGATCGCGGACGGCAAGGAGATCCCCGCCGTTGCCTGCGCCTCGACCGGGGACACCTCGGCGGCGCTGGCCGCCTACTGCGCTGCCGCCGGCATCCCGGCCATCGTATTTCTGCCCAAGGACAAGGTTTCCACCTCCCAGCTCATCCAGCCCATTGCCAACGGCGCCCTGACCCTCACGCTGCCCACCGATTTCGACGGCTGCATGAAGGTGGCCATCGAGCTCAGCCGGCGCGAGAATATCTACCTCGCCAACTCCCGCAATTCCCTGCGCATCGAGGGTCAGAAGACCGTCGCCATCGAACTGGTGCAGCAGGACGACTGGGCCGTGCCCGACTGGGTGATCATTCCGGGTGGCAACCTGGGCAATGTCAGCGCGCTGGGCAAAGGCTTCCTTGAGATGAAGGCAATGGGTCTGATCGATCGCCTGCCGCGCCTGGCGGTCGCTCAGGCAGCAAATGCCAACCCCTTGTACCAGAGTTACCTGACCGGGTTCTCCGAATTCGAGGCGCAGAAGGCCCAGACCACCTTGGCCAGCGCCATCCAGATCGGCAATCCCGTCAGCTGGGAACGGGCGGTACGCACCCTGCGCCGCTTCGACGGGGTGGTGGAACAGGCTAGCGAGGACGAACTGGCCAATGCCTCGGCCCGGGCCGATCGCACCGGCCTGTTTACCTGCCCCCATACCGGGGTGGCCCTGGCGGCGCTCTTCAAGCTGGTGGGCAGGCGGGTCATCGCCCCCGACAGCAAGGTGCTGGTCATCTCCACCGCCCACGGACTCAAGTTCCCCGACTTCAAGATCCGCTACCACGAGCACCGGCTGCAGGAGTTTGGCGTTGAACCCCACCACCGCAACCGATTCATCGATGTCGACGCCGATTACGAAGCGGTCCGCGGGGCAGTGCTCCGGGCCTTGGACGCCCGCCGCGCCGCCAGGACCGCTGGGTTCGCCACTTAAGGGAGGGATATGAGCAACGAGCAGCAGCCCTTTCGGGGCGAGTCGACCCGCGCGGTGCACGACGGGGAAGAGCGCAACAAGTTCGCCCGGTCGTTGACCAACCCCATCGCCCAGACCTCCACCTACATCTTCGAGGACCTCGACGAGTTCGCCGACTACAAGGCCGGCAAACTCAAACATTTCGAGTACGGCAGGTATGGCAACCCCACGGTGCGCACGGCGGAGCGGAAGCTGGCGGCGCTCGAGGGAGGGGAGGAAGCCCTGCTTTTCCCGACCGGGATGGGGGCGGTGACCTCGGTGCTGCTGGCCATGCTGCGCCAGGGCCAACACGTGGTCTTTATGGAGGATTGTTACCGCCGCACGGTGCAATTCTGCAAACTGATCCAGAAATTCGGTGTCGAGAGCACCGCCGTGGCGCCCGGCGACTGGCAGGCGCTGGAGGCGGCGATCCGGCCCACGACCCGCATCCTTTTTGCCGAGTCGCCCACCAATCCCCACCTGCATGTGGTGGACCTGGAACGGCTGGTCCCTTTTGCGCGGGAACGCCGACTCAAGGTGCTCATCGACAGCACCTTCGCCACCCCGGTGAATCAGCGCCCCCTCGAGTTCGGCGTGGACCTGGTCATCCACAGCGCCACCAAGTACCTGGGGGGGCACAACGATCTGATGGCCGGCTCGGTGTGCGGCGGGGCGGCCATTATCGCGGCGATCAAGGATTTCCGCAATGTGATCGGTTCCAACCTCGACCCCCAATCGGCCTACCTGCTCATCCGCGGCCTCAAGACCCTGGCCTTGCGGGTGGAGCGCCAGAATCGCACGGCCCTGCACCTGGCCCAATTCCTCGAAGGGCATGCCAAGATCGAACGGGTTTATTACCCGGGGCTGCCCAGCCATCCCGACTACGCCGTCGCCACCCGGCAACTGCGGGGCTTCGGGGGGGTGGTCAGCTTCGACGTGGCCGGCGATCTGGAGCGGACCCGGAACTTCGTTCACGCCCTGCGCCTGCCCTTCTTGGCCCCGAGTCTGGGCGGGGTGGAGAGCCTGGTATCCCATCCGGCCACCATCTCGTATTACGATCTGGCGGCTGAGGACCGGCAGGCCATCGGCATCAAGGATCAGCTGGTGCGCTATTCGGTGGGAATCGAGGACGAGGAGGAACTGCTCGCAGATCTGGAGCAGGCTCTGGGGCAGATCTGATCAGAGGCTCAGATTGGCCAGCAGGATGGTCCAGGGCAGGCTGGAGATCTTGCGGTAGACCAGTTCGTCGGCGGTGACCATCTGACAGCGCAGGTGTGCGCCGAGGGCCACCGCACCGGCGGCGAAGGTGCTGATGTCGTGCTCAAAGGCGATGCGGGCCGCCTTGTTGACCAGATCGTAGCTGTAGGGAATTACGGTGACGTGCATGTATTCGAGGCTGGCCAGGGCAGTTTCGAGCAGTTCGCTGTCGAAACGCCGGCTCTCTTTGAGTACATGAATCAATTCGTAGATGACCTGATCGAGGATCACCAGCTCTATCGATTGGTCGAGGTGCTCCTGGCGCAGGCGCAGCGCCCGGTCGGTATCCTGGTCGCCAGTCTGGGAGAACCAGTGCAGGACCACCGAGGTATCGAGGGCGTAGCGGATCATGGCCCTTTGCGCTCCTCCCGCAGGGTGCGCAGCGCGTCCCAGGGCGGCAGCCGCTGGCGCAGGCGGTCCTGGAGTTCCATCGCCTTCTGGATGTCGGCGTGGCGCTGCTGCCGTTGATCGTCCTCGGCGCGCCGTTCCAGATACACCAAAAAGGCCTGCCGGATCAGTTGGCTGCGATTCATGCCCTCCTGGTGGGCGACCTGGTCCATCTGTTCGAGGATCTCGTCGGGAAGCATGATGTTGACGCGCGGCATGGGCGTTTCCTCGCCTGGGGGCTGGGATTCGGCAAGGTAGTGCAGCCCTCCTTACCTGTCAAGGCGGTGTGTGGCTAGTTCCGAAGTCGATTGGCATCGCGAGATGTTGGCAGACCTGCCGCGGGTTCGCGCCATGGGGGCAGCCCTCAAGGCGGCCCTGACGCCAGGGGAAGTGGTGCTGGATATCGGCACGGGCAGCGGCCTGCTGGCGATGCTGGCCTGTGCCTATGGGGCCAGTCAGGTGTATGCCGTCGAGCGGGGCCATATCCTCGAGGTCGCCCGCCAGCTGGCCCGGCACAATGGCCTGGAAGGTCGGATTCAGTTCATCTCCGGGCATTCCACCGCGGTCGAACTGCCCGAACGGGTAGACCTGGTGGTTGCCGAGTTGATCGGCGATTTTGGCCTGGACGAGGGCATCTGGTCGGTGTTCGCCGATGCCCGCCGCCGTTTCCTCAAGCCCGGGGGTCGCCTCCTGCCCGAGGGGCTGGCGCTGCACCTGGCGCCCACGGCCGAAGGCGCCGAGTTCACCAACTGGGTGGGGCCCCTGTGGGAGGAAACCGGGCTCGATTTCGGCCCTTTGCGAGCGCTGGCCTCGCAGGTTTCCCGCAACCTGTGGGCCGCCCCCGACCAGTTGCTAGCAGGTGGGGGATGCCTGCTGCGCTGCGACCTGTACCAGGATGGGCCGCTGATTCCGGAAGGGATGGTGCAGGCCCAGATCACCAGGGCAGGGCTGCTGACCGGGTGGGTGGGGTGGTTCGAGGCCTTTGCCGGCGGCCAGCCTTTCCTCGATACCCGGCCGCCCAATACCGGATCGAGTTGGTCCAACGTATTCCTGCCCATCGGCGAACCCGTGGCCGTGGAGCCGGGGGACCAGATGACCCTGAGTGTACGCCTGGACCCTCGGTTCTGGAGCTGGGAGTTCAGTATGCCCCGCAGAGGGGTGGTTCGGCAATGCAGCGATTTCTACAGCTATCCGGCTGGGATCTTCAAACCGCCACCGCAACCCACGAGATGACCTCCATGGAAAAAGAACGGCCCTTGGCGCTGGGCGCCGCCCGCCCCCGCCGCCTGCGCGCCAACCCACTGGTGCGCCGGATGGTGCGCGAGACCCAACTGCGCCGCGAAGACCTGATTCTGCCCCTCTTCGTCTGTCCCGGCACCGGCGTGCGCCGCGAGATCTCCTCGATGCCGGGCAATTACCAGCTCTCGGTGGATCTGCTGGTGGAGGAGTGCCGGCAGGTCGCCGGTCTGGGTATCCCCGCCGTGATCCTTTTTGGCATTCCGCCCCACAAGGACGCAGTGGGCAGCAGCGGCTACGACCCCCAGGGTATTGTGCCACAGGCCCTGCGCGCCCTCAAGGCCGCCAAGCTGGACCTGGTCCTCATCGCCGATGTCTGCTTGTGCGAATACACCGACCACGGCCACTGCGGGGTGCTGCATGGGGAAGAGGTGGTCAACGATGCCACCGTTGAGCTGCTTGGCCGCGAGGCCCTGGTCTACGCCCAGGCCGGCGCCGACATCATCGCCCCCAGCGACATGATGGACGGCCGGGTGGGCCATATCCGCCGGGTACTCGACCAGGCAGGCTACAGCCAGGTGCCGATCATGGCCTACGCCGCCAAGTTCGCCTCTGGTTTTTACGGGCCTTTCCGCGAGGCGGCTGAATCCACCCCGCAGTTTGGCGACCGCCGTGGGTACCAGATGGACCCGGCCAATGCCCGCGAGGCGCTGCGGGAGATCGAGCTGGACCTCCGTGAAGGGGCAGACCTGATCATCGTCAAACCGGCCCTGGCCTACCTGGACATCATCCGGGCGGCGCGGGAGCATTTCCAGGTGCCGGTGGCGGCCTACAACGTCAGCGGCGAATTCTCGATGGTCAAGGCAGCGGCAGCCCGGGGCTGGATCGACGAGGTCCGCATCCGCGACGAGATCCTGCTGAGCATCAAAAGGGCCGGGGCGGACCTGATCCTGACCTATTTCGCCAAGGATGTAGCGGCCATCCTGCCATGACTTCGAGCCCAAAGGGAGCGCGATGAAAAACTACCTGAAGATCATGGCCGGCAGCAGCAATCCGCAATTGGCGTCTGAGATCTGCGACTACCTCGACATCCCGGCCGGACGCCTGCAGATCGAACGGGGGGCCAACGACAATATCAAGGTCAAGATCATGGAGAACGTCCGCGAGGACGACGTCTTTGTCATCCAGACCTCCGCCTCGCCGGTGAACGATCATTTCATCGAGTTGCTGCTGATTATCGACGCCCTCAAATACGCCTCGGCGCGGCGCATCACCGCGGTCCTGCCGTACTATCCCTATGTGCGCTCGGACAAGAAGGATGAGCCGCGCATCTCGATCAGCGCCCGCCTGGTGGCCGACCTGCTGGGCACTGCCGGGGCCAACCGTATCCTTACCGTCACGCTGCACTCGCCGCAGATCGTCGCCTTCTCGCGTATCCCCGTCGACCAGTTGTGGGCGACCGACCTGATCTGCCGGCACCTGCGCCAGACCAAGGACCTGCGCGAGGCGGTGGTGGTTTCACCCGATGTGGGCAGCGCCGACGAGGCCAGCTTCTACGCCCACAAGCTCGAATTGCCTCTGGCGATCATGGACAAACGGCGGCGGGGGGACGACGAGAAGGCGGTGATTCTCAACGTGATCGGGGATATCGAAGGCAAGGACGCGCTGCTTTTCGACGATGAGGTGCTGACCGGGGGCTCGATGATGGAGGCAATCCGGCTGTTGAAGCAGAAGGGGGCGCGGCGGATCATGGCCGGCTGCACCCACGGGGTGTTTTCGGGAAAGGCCCTCGACCGGATTCAATCCTCGGCCATCGAGGCCTTTGTCACCACCAACACCATCCCGCTGCCCAAGGGACAGCCCACCCACAAACTCGAGGTATTGTCGGTGGCCCGGTTGATCGGGGATGCCATCAAGGCCATCCACCACGGCGAATCGGTGAGCCGGCTGGTTGAGTAGAGGTTGAAGTCGCATAACGAAATATATGTCAACTAAAATTGACACAGCTCTCCCATGATGCCTAAATTATAGGATTCCGAACTAGTTAACCTGCGCCGCCACCGCATGGCAGAACAGACTGCGTTCCGAGCCCTTGTCCACGGCCGTGTTCAGGGCGTGGGCTTCCGCTACTTCACCCAGGACCGGGCCCGCAAGTGGGGACTGGTGGGGGAGGTCCGCAATCTCCCCGATGGCGTCGAGGTCGTGGCGCTGGGGGAGCGGGGGGCGCTGGAGCAACTGCTGCGCCACCTCCAGGAGGGCCCGCCTGCCGCCCGGGTGGCCCAGTGTCGGGTAACCTGGTTCGAGACCGCTGAGACCTTTGCCGATTTCACCATTCGCCCCTGACAAGAACGTGCCGACTGACGCCGAATACCTCAAAAGCCTCATCCGCAGCGTCCCCGATTTTCCGGGTCCGGGTATCCTCTTCCGCGATATCACCACCCTGCTCAAGGAGGCCGGGGGCCTGGGCCGGGCCGTCGACGCCATGCTGGGCTGTTTCGCCGGTACGGAGGTGGATCTCATCGCCGGCGTCGAGTCGCGTGGTTTTATACTGGCGGCGCCGATGGCGCTGCGCCTGGGGTGCGGACTGGTGCTGATCCGCAAGCCGGGCAAGCTGCCCGCCGCCACCCTCAGCCAGGAGTACCAGCTCGAATACGGGCGCGATGCGGTCGAGGTGCACCGCGATGCCATCCGGCCGGGGCAGCGGGTATTGCTGGTCGACGATGTGCTGGCAACCGGCGGCACCATGGCTGCGGCGTTGCAGCTGGTGGCCGGCCTGTCCGGGACGGTCGCCGGGATCGGATTCCTGATCGAGCTCCCCGGCCTCAAAGGCCGGGAAAAGCTCGGTGACCACCGCGTCGAGAGTGTGATACAGTACGCCTAACCCAACTATCAGGAGAGGTCGATCCGCGATGGCCGACAACCACCTCAGCAAACAGGAAATGAAGGAAGACCACTTCGTCGAGTGGATACTCGAGGGCGTCGATTTCGTGCGCGCCAGGTCGCAGCAGTTCATCACCGCTGCCGTTGCCGTGGTGGTGGTGGTCGCCGGCATTGCCTACTACAACAGAACCCAGGCCGATGCTCGCGTTGATGCCGCGGCCATCCTGGGCGAGGCGATGATCGCCGACGACAATAACCAGACCGACGAGGCCATCCGCTTGGGCGAGCGGGTGCTCAAGGATTTTGCCGGCACCCCCTCGGCGGCCCAGGCCACCCTCTTCCTGGCCAACCGCTACTACGCCCAGGGCCGGTACGGCGAGGCGCAGAAGCTGTACGAAGGGTACCTGAGTGACTACGGCGACGTCGATGTGCTGGCCTTTGCTGCCCGGGCCGGGCTGGCCTCCTGTGCCGAGGCCCAGGGCGACTACCGGCAGGCAGCGGCAAAGTTCCAGGAGGCGGCGACTGCCAGCGGCAGCAGCACTCAGGGGGCCATTGCCCTGCTGGAGGCGGCCCGCTGTTTCGGTTTGGCCGGAGACCCCGCCAGCCAGAAGGCCATTCTCACCCAGATCAACCGGGACTACAGCGAGTCGCCGGCTGCCGCCCGCGCTCGCGACGAACTGGCGATGCTCTAGCGCTGAAGGGTTGGTGATGGGCGACAAACTGAAGTTTTTTGCCGGGCAGAGCAATCCCGAGTTGGCCAAGGGTATTGCCGCCGGCCTGGGGCTCGAGCCGGGGGCCATCGAGTTCGTGCGCTTCAGCAATGAGAACATCAAGGTCAAGATCTGCGAGAACGTGCGCGGCTGCGATGTGTTTTTCCTGCAGACCTCGTGTCCGCCGGTCAACGAGTACCTGATGGAGTTGCTCATCGCGCTCGACGCGCTGAAGTTCGCCTCCGCCCGTCGCATCACCGCCGTGTTGCCCTATTACCCCTATGCGCTGGCGGACAGCAAGGATGAGCCCCGCATCTCGGTGGCTGCCCGCCTGATGGCCGACTTGATCACCGAGGCCGGGGCCAGCCGCATCCTCACCATGACCCTGCACAGCCCGCAGATCATGGGTTTTTGCCGCATTCCCATCGATCAACTGAGCGGGGTGCCCACCATCTGCGATGCCTACGCACAGATGGACCTGAAGAACTGCGTGGCGGTGTCGCCCGACATCAGCCGCGCCAAGGTCACCGAGGCCTACGCCAAACGGCTGGGCCTGCCCCTGGTGGTAGTGGACAAACGGCGCACCGGCAAGGGCAAGACCCAGGTGAACGGCGTCATCGGCGAGGTGGAGGGCCGCGACGCGATCTTCCTCGACGATGAGATCATCACCGGTGCTTCGATCATCGAGGGCGCTCAGGCGGTGCGCGACCGCGGCGCTCGGCGCATCTTCGCCGGTTGTGTGCATGGCACCATGCCCGGCCAGAGCGCCCAGCGCATCGCCGAGTCGGACCTGGAGCGGCTGGTGATCACCGACACCATCCCGTTGCCAGCAGGCAAACAACACCCCAAGATCGCGGTCCAGTCGGTGGCCCCGCTCTTCGCCAATGCCATCAAGGCCATCCACGAGGAAACCTCCATCAGCAGTTTCTTCAAGTGATGCCGCGATGAAGATGGCTGTACTCGCCGATGTGCACGCCAATCTCGAAGCCCTCGAAGCCGTGCTCATCGCCGCCGAAAGGAGCGGCGCCCAACGCCTGCTGGTCCTGGGTGATGTGGTCGGGTACGGCCCAGACCCGGTCGCCTGTATCTACCGGCTGCAGGAATCGGGGGCGGTGTGTGTGCTGGGGAACCACGATCAGGCGATGGTGGACCGGCACGCCGTGCGCGGTTTTAACTGGCTGGCCAAGGACGCGTTGCGCTGTTCGCAACCCCTGGTCGGGCCCGAGGAACTCGAATTCCTGCGCGGTTTCGCCTTCCGGCATATCGAACACGGCGCCTCCTTCACCCATGCCAATCCGGTCAAACCAGAGGAGTGGCAGCACCTCTACCTCTACAGCCACCTCAGCTGGTGTATGGAGCGCACCGACTGGAAGATCAACTTCGTCGGCCATACCCATTTCCCCGGGTTCTACTGCCAGCAGGGAAGCCGGGTGGTGCGGCTGACCTCCAGCGAGGTGGCCATTGGCCGCCACCGCTACCTGATCAACCCCGGCAGTGTGGGGCAGCCGCGCGATGGCGACTGGCGCGCCTCTTTTGTGCTGTGGGACCTCGACCGCAACCGCCTTGAACTCAAGCGGGTCGAGTACCCCGTGCAGCGCACCCAGGAAAAGCTCTTGCAGAAGGATTGGCCGCACTACCTCGCCGAACGCCTGGCCAAGGGTGAGTGACCTGACCGTGCGCGGCCGGGTCCTGCAGCTTTCGGGCCTGCATAGCCTGGTGGCCATCGACGGGGAGGTGTGGCAATGTGAGCTGCGGGGGCGCCTCAAAGCGGCCATGCGCGGGGCCACCGCCCCCTTGGCGGCCGGCGACTGGGTCGAGGTGCAGGCAACCGGCCCGGGAACCGGAGTGGTCGAAGAGGTGCATGCCCGGCACGGCAAGATCTCGCGGCTGGCCAGCGGCATGCGGGGCCGCGAACAGGTCATCGCCGCCAATGTCGACCAACTGGTCGTGGTCGTGGCCGCCCGCGAGCCGGAGACCCGTCCCGGGTTCATCGACCGGGCCATCGCCATGGCCCACGCCGGCGAGATCGTGCCCGTGGTCTGTATCAACAAAGTCGATCTGGCCTACAGGGAGTTACATGATGAGTTGGGGCGGGTGTACTCCGGCCTTGGGTATGCCGTCCACTACACCAGCGCCCTGACCGGGGAAGGCGTCGCCGAACTGGCCCATCGGTTGGCCGACCGGGTTTCGGCCATGGTGGGGCAGTCCGGGGTGGGCAAATCCTCGTTGCTCAACCACCTGGACCCGGGCCTGAATATCCAGACCCGCGAGCTGATGAAACGCCACGACCGCGGCCGTCACACCACCACCATGGCCCGTCTATACCCGCTGCCACAGGGGGGGTACCTGGTGGATACCCCGGGCATCAAAGAGCTGCAGCTGTGGCAGGTGCAGCGCCCCGAATTGGTGCACTACTTCGTCGAGATGGCCCCCTTTGCGGGGCAATGCCATTTCCGGGATTGCCGGCACCGGAGCGAGCCGGGCTGCGCCATCCGGGCCGCCGTCGACGAGGGGCGGATCTCCACCCTGCGCTACGAAGGGTACCAGCGTATCGCCGAAAGCCTGGAGGAATAGCCATGACTGAGATGTCCATCGGCAACCTGCTCAAGACCTACGGCAGCAACCTCGGGCTTCACCTGCTGGCTGGGGAGGCCGGGCTACACCGCACCATCAACACCAGCGACACCAGCCGCCCTTCCCTGGCGCTGACCGGCTTCGTCGAGGTGTTCAACTTCGACTGCGTGCAGGTGCTGGGCAACCACGAGATCGAGTACCTGCGGCACCAGAACGAGTCCCAACTGCGCGACGCCCTGGGCATCATCTACCAGTTCGCGATGCCCTGTGTGGTGATCACCGGCATGGGCCGGGTCCTGCCCGAGTTGGTGGAGATGGCCAACCAACACGCCGTGCCCCTGCTCCGCTCGGATTTCGATACCCCGAAGTTCAACCATTTGTTGTACTTCTACCTCGACGATGTCTTCGCGCCACAAGTGATCGTGCATGCCACCCTTGTCGATGTCAACGGCATCGGGTTGTTGTTCACCGGCCGCAGCGCCATCGGCAAGAGCGAACTCGGGCTCGACCTGGTCGAGCGCGGCCATCGCCTGGTCGCCGACGATACCGTGACCATCAGCCGCAAGGCGCAAGGCATCCTGGTGGGACAGAGCCCGCCGGTGCTCCAGGACCACATGGAGATCCGGGGCATCGGCATCATCAACGTCAAGCGGATGTTCGGCATCCGCGGCACCCGACGGCAGAAACGGGTGGAGGTGATCGTCAACCTCGAAGACTGGAACGAGAACTTCGAATGCGAACGCCTCGGCCTCGACGACCGGACGCGCATGATTCTGGGAGTGGAGCTGCCCGAGATCACCGTGCCCTTGGTCCCGGGAAAGAATATCACCGTGATCGCCGAGACCATAGCTCTGAATCATCTCCTGCGTCTCGACGGGTACCATCCGGCGCAGGAATTCAGCGCCCGCCTCCTGCAGTCCATGCAACGGCCCGGAAAACCGCCGGAAACTCAGTCCTGAACCACCGGAAGGGTTTTCCTCCCCCCAGGGTGCGGGCACCTTGGCAACCGCCCAGACCCGCCTCGATCCCGATCCTCCTCACTGCGGCACGCGACTTGCTTTCTCCCCGGTGGCAGCCACACCCAAAGGGGGAATCATGCACCGCGCACGGTTGGCACTCATCGCTCTCGTCCTTGGCCATGGTATAGGGGTGGCGCAGAGCCTCACCGCCTCGTTTGAGGAACAGGTGCGCCAGCAGATGCGCAAGCTGGATACCTGGGGACTGCGCCGCCTGCTGCAGGAAGAGCAGCAGATAGACAAGGTTCAAAAAGAAAGGGCACGGCTGAGTACCAGTCCGCGCGAGTTGACCGAACTGGCTAGCGACGAGGACAGCGAGGTCCGTTTCTTCGTCGCCGTCAACCGCAACACGCCCATCGAGGTGGTGCAGGTCCTGGCCACCGACCCCGAGGCCCAGGTTCGGTCCGGGGTAGCCATTGCCCTCAACTACGAGCCACTCGGTCCGCGCAGTGAGGAAGGGATCATCGAGGGCCTGGCCTTGTCCCTCACCAGCGACCCCCAGGTTCTGGTGCGGCTGAAACTGGCCGAAAACCGCGAGTTGCCGGGCGCGGCATACGAGGCCCTGGCCGGCGATCCCGACC
Source organism: Candidatus Latescibacterota bacterium (assembly GCA_020852055.1). Lineage (GTDB taxonomy): Bacteria > Latescibacterota > UBA2968 > UBA8231 > UBA8231 > SICG01. The sequence continues at coordinate 5,008 of JADZBP010000040.1, read as the reverse complement.
TTCTGGTGCGCCTGCGTATAGCCCAGAATCCACAATCCTCCTCCACCGCGCTGGCGCACCTGGCGCAGGACAGCGTCGAGGCGGTCCTGGTGAGTGCTTTGGGGCACCGCAACATGCCGGTGGAGTGGCTAGAAAAATCAGTGGATCAGCCCTTGCCGCCGGTGCGCCTGGCCATCGCCCAGAACATCAACACCCCGGTGGGGGTGCTCGAAAGGTTGGCTGCCGATCCGGCGCCCGAGGTCCGGCGGGCCGTGGCCCGGCATGCCAACACGACCCTGGCAATCCTCGACCACATGCGCGCCGACCAGGATCTCGAGGTGCTGCTGGCGCTGGTGGCCCATCCCCGGGCCGACCGAAAATTGTTGACCAAGCTGGCCCGCGACGACCGCGACGCCGGGGTCCGCCTCGCGGCGCAGAAACGCCTGGTTCCGCTCTTGCGCCAGGAGATCCGCGAGGACCTGATGGAACGCTGGCGCACCCAGTAGCCCTCCGCGCCGACCCCGGTTGCTCGCCGCAGGGCATCGGGCTATCTTAATAGCCGATGTAATGCCGCGCCGCCGGTATCTCCATGCCCCTTTCTCCCCCCAATGGAATCGCCCTGCTGGGCTCCACGCAGTTGCCGCTGCACCTTGCCGCCATCCGTCAGACCGCTGGCCTGCAGGTAGTCGGGCATTGGTCTGCGGGGGCAGGGACCGTGGCCGCGCCGGCACGACAAGACCCCGCCGAACTGGTGTGTCAGCCGCAGGTGCGGGCCGTGGTCCTCTGCCTCGATGCCCCGGAGCGCGAATTCTGGGCGCGTGAGGCCATCCGCGCCGGCAAGATGGCAGTCTGTTTTGGCCTGCCTGCCCTGACCTATCTGCGGCTCCGAGGGCTAGTTGTGGAGGCTGACCAGGCCGGAGTCCACCTGGTGGTGATTCCCCCCCTCGATGCCGGGGCTGCCTCGCTGCGGGGGCTCCAGGCGGGCAGGGTGCTGGTCTCGCTCAACGGCCGGTTGCCACAGGATCTACTTCGCCACGGTCGGGAGGGCCTCCTCCACCACTGGGGTGCCTTTTGCCTGCAGCTGCTGGCCGAACGCCACGGTCGTCTGGATTCGGTCTACGCCCGCACCCGCAGCCTCGGGCTGAACCGCCCTGAGGAGGATATGGTCAGCGCCCAGCTGCGTTTCACCAACGGGGTGGAAGGGGTCGTGTCCCTGGTGGCCCTGGCAGCTGATTCCGAGGTGATTCTCGAGGAGTGGGGGGAAGGAGAGCGGCAGTGCCATCGACTGACCTGGAGTTCCGGTGACTCCGATGGCCCGGGGCAGGGGTACGCTGCCCTGGCCGCCTGCCTGGAGATGGGCTGTCCGCCCCCGGTCTGGATGCACCCGCCGCTCGAGGGGGTGAGGTGGGCGGAGTGGCTAGCCCAATCCGCCCGTTTGGACCGCGAGGTCTTTGCCAACGAGGTCGTACATGGATGATGAAAAAGGCGCCGCCGGCGAAGGTATCTCGCTGCGTTTCGCCGTGTTGCTCGCCCTGGGCCTGCTGGCGATGGTCCTCCTGCTCAACCTCCTGGGTTCACCTGAGGTGCCGGTGATGCCGGAGTACCTGCAGCGGCTCGAGAAGGAAGACCTGCTTGAAGCCGTCAGTATCTCGCCGGGTGGCTGGCACGTACTGCTCAGACGGCCGTGCCGCGTTGATAACGGCGGGGGAGAGATGATCACGCGGCAGATCGTCGTCAAAGGCCAGGGGGAGCCGCGGGCCGAGGTCGTTTCGGCCTGGCGTCAGCGGGGGGTACGCGTCGACTATGCTGCGGAGCCGGAGCCGCGGTCGGGGTGGGCGGGGGGATTGCTGGTCAGTGGGTTGCTGGGGCTCGGGCTGTGGCACCTGTGGCAGCAGATGCAGCGACACCGCCGGGAAGGCAGTCCGCGCCAGCACCTCGAGGCGCTGGAACAGGATTTTAAGGAAGGCAGGATCAGTCAGGAGGAGTTCCAACAGCGGGCCGATCTGATCATGGCGGAGATGTAGGTGTCAGGCAATTAAGCCGCATAACCTATATTATGTCAACAAACAAACAAACAGCCAAGATTGCCGTTCTGGACGAAACCCTGATCCGGAAAATCGCTGCAGGCGAGGTCATCGAACGGCCGGCATCGGTGATCAAGGAACTGGTGGAAAACGCCCTGGACGCCGGGGCGCACCGGGTCCATGTGGAGGTGATGGCGGGGGGGCGCCAATCGTTGACGGTCAGCGATGATGGGGAGGGCATGAGCAGGGAGGATGCACGGCTGAGTGTGGAGCGCCACGCCACCAGCAAGCTGCGGTCGCCGTCGGATCTTTTTGCGATTCAGACCCTGGGCTTCCGCGGCGAGGCGCTGGCCAGCATCGGGGCGGTGTCGCGCCTGAGTATCGAGACTCGCTGCGCCGAGGAAAGTGCGGGGACGCGAATCGTGGTCGAGGGGGGCATCCAGCGCGAACTCAGCTCGGTCGCCCGCGACGTGGGTACCCGGGTGGCGGTGCGCAACCTGTTTTTCAACACCCCGGCCCGGCGCAAATTCCTCAAGCCGATCGAGACCGAGGCCCGGTACATCGCGCAGGTGGTTACGCAGTTGGCGGCAGCCCATCCGGAGGTAGGTTTCGAGGTCGTGAGCCAGGAGCGACTGAGCCTTTCGCTGCTGCCAGGCGAACGCCGCGACCGGGCCGGTGAATTGCTCGACATCGCCGCCGAAGGTTTGCTGGCCGGCGAGTACGAAGAGGCCGGCATTCGGGTCGAAGTCCTGCTTGGCGGTCCTGCCTTCTGCCGCAAAACCCGCAGCCGCCAGTTCCTGCTTGTGCGCGGCCGCCCCGTGTATTCCCGCGCTCTGAACCAGGCAGTGTACCGCGGTTATGGCGGGCTGCTGCCCAGCGAGACGCATCCGCCTTTCGCGATGTGGATCGACCTCGATCCGCGGCAGATCGATGTCAATGTGCATCCAACCAAAAAGGAGATCCGCCTGGCTGACGAGCGTCTCGTGGCGCAGGCGGTGGCGCGTGCGGTGCGCCAGGCGTTGGAGATGCCAGAAACCGCCGGGTTTACCTACGCACCTTTGCAGCCTTCGTACCAGCCCCTGCAGCTGGCGGAAGGTACGGCGGTTTTCGCACCTGCAGGCGAGAGCAGTGGCGGCGATGACCAGATGGCCCTGCATCTGCTGGCGCCTGCACTCCCCCAGTTCGGGATTCCGGGGGAGGCGGGGGAGGCAGTGCGGCGGGGGGATCTGGAGGGGCCGGTACGGGTGCTGCAAGTACACGATAAATACCTGCTCCTGCAACTGCAGGACGGCATCGCGGTGATCGATCAGCACGTGGCGCACGAACGGATTCGCTTCGAGGAGGCGCTGGACCGGTTCGAAGCCGAAGGCGCGCCGAGCCAGCAACTGCTCATGCCGCTGACCATTCACCTGAATCCGGTGGAACTGGAGGCCGCGCGCCAAGCCGAAGCATTGCTGGGACGCCTCGGTTTCGGCATCCGCGAGTTCGGCGCGGGAACGCTGCTCATCGATGCCATACCTGCGGGACTCAGAAACTGGCAGGAAGGAGCGCTGCTCTACAAACTCATTGATGAGTTGATCCAGGAAAAGGAAATACGCGATTCACTGCAGGAGGCAATGGCGGCGTCGTACGCATGCCACACCTCCATCCGCGCCGGCGAGCGGCTGGTCCAGTCGGAGATGCAGGAACTGGTGGAGCGTCTCCTTAAGGCGCGTGAGCCCTTCGTCTGCCCGCATGGCCGGCCGATCATCGTCAAACTGTCGCTCCGCGAGCTCGACAAGCTGTTCGGGCGGGCGTAATCCTCGGATCTTTGTTTTCCCGCCTTAACTACCTATAACAGGCATTATCGATAGTATAAATTGCAGACAAAAAACCCTCCCCTCGCTATATTTGGCCCGGGATCACCGTTCACTGCTTTTATGTCTTTTGGAGCTCAATGAGCGACTTGCCCGTCATTCGCGGCCCTGCTGGTTCCGAGTTGGTCAAACTGGACCCGCTGGCCCAGTTCCTAGCTGGCCAGCTGTCCGAGCGCACCCGGCGGGCCTATCAGGCAGATCTTTACCATTTCTTTGGTTCGGACCACCTCTCCCTGGAACAGATCCGCGAGGTGGGTTTCCAGGATCTGGTTGCCTACCGCAATGAACTGGCGCAGCAAGGCTACAAACGCACCACCATCAACCGGCGCCTCGCCAGCCTCAAGGCCTTTTTCCGGATGGTGACCGCGGCTGGGTTCATCGACAAGAATCCGGCGGATTCGGCTTTGGTGCGCGGCTACCGCCTCGAGGAGAATCTCACTGGCAAAGCGATTCAACAACGGGCGCTCCGGCAATTAGTCGCAGAGATTGAGCAGGAAGAAGACGATCTGGTGCGCGCTCGCGACCTGGCGATCGTCTTTGTGCTGATCTACGGCGGCCTGCGCCGTTCCGAAGCGGCCAATATCTCCTGGGAGGATCTGACTCAGGACGGCGCTTTCCATGTGCTCAAACTGCCAGAGACCAAGACCGGCGTGCCGCAGGATGTGAAGCTCCAGGCCATTGTCATTCATCAAATCGACCTGTACCGCCAGGCGTTGGTGGCCCATGGATATCCGGTCCAGGGCAAAGCCTTCATCAGCCTGTCGCGGAATCAGTCCCACGGCTGCCCTCTGACCGATCAGTCGATCAACCTGATTGTCAAGAAACGCGCCCTCCGCGCTGGCGTTCCCCAAAAGATTACCGCCCACATGTTCCGCCATACCTGCTGCACCCTCGCTATCGAAGGTGGCGCCAAGCCGCAACAGGTGCAGGCGCACCTCCGTCACAAGGACCTGAAAACCACGATGCGCTATTATGAACACCGCGAACGGCTGACGGACAACGCATCTGATTACATCCGTATTACGTGAGTTTTTTTGTTTTTTATTATTTACATAAAATTAGTTATGTGTAATCAATAATACAAAAAGAAAAAGGAACAGCGGCTCATTTCCGAACCGCCGTTCCCCTGTGGCGCTAGGTCCCAAGTCT
>JADZBP010000039.1 GCA_020852055.1 Candidatus Latescibacterota bacterium | reverse complement strand
CTGGGTTTTCGGGCGGAATCTCCTCGCTGGAGATATTGACAGAGCCTAGGTCACCCCCTATCTTTCACACCTCTTTGCTTGAGAAGGATAGGCGCCTAGCGCCTGCTTCTCTCCACCTTCCAGACAGGAGCGTGTCGCCATCGCCAGGGTTAACCGCAAAGAATTCACGGCCAAGCTGAAGCCGGAAGACATCGACTACAAGCGCCTCGATGTGCTGGTTCGTTTTCTCAATCCCATCGGGAAAATCGACGCTGCCCGCCGCACTGGCGCCACCCGCAAGCAGCAAGCCCAGATCGTCCAGGCCATCAAACGCGCCCGGTACCTCGGCCTGCTGCCCTATACCATCAACGACAGCAGATAAACGCGGCCGGGCCGCGCCCCAGGAGACCTGCTATGGCCCGCTCTGCCATCGGACTGATCGAAACCGAAGGGCTGATCGGGCTGATCGAGGCGGCTGATGTGGCCGCCAAAGCCGCCGAGGTGCAGCTGCTGGGTTTCGAGCGCATCGGCGGGGGGCTGGTTTCCCTGCGCCTCAGTGGCGACGTGGCTTCGGTGCAAACCGCCATCGAGGCCGCTGCCGCCGCTGCCCGGCGCCTGGGGCAGGTGATCAGCTACCACGTCATCCCCGGCCCCCATGAGGATCTAATTTCCCTGCTGGAGGGGAGTGATCCTCCGGCGCCTCTGGCTGAGCCGGCTCCCGTACCCGCCGCCCATACCCCAGCCCGCAGCATCCCCACCCTCGCCGACCTAGAGGCCCTGCCGGTCACCCGACTGCGCCAGCTGGCCCGCCAATACCCCGACTTCGCCCTCAAGGGCCGGGCCATCTCCCGCGCCGGTAAGGCTGAATTGTTGGCCGCCTTCCAGCAACTCTTCGCCACCCAATAAAAAACCCCCGACCAGCAGCTGGTCAGGGGAGGAACTCAGGCCGCGGCGGCGCTACACGTGCCAGACGTAGAGGTCGCGGTTCTGCAGGGGCAAGTCGATCCATTTGCCGCCTTCGAGATGGCTCTGGGCTACGGCCAGGCAGATCTCGGTGGCGTGGTGGGTGACCTCGACGTTGCCCAGCGCCGGCTGCTGTTCCTCGTGGGCCCGCACCAGGTCGTCGAAGGCGTAGAGGGTGGCGCTGTAGGGAGCGACATTCTGGAACGATTGTTCTGGATAGATGGTGTGGCGGCCGGCAGCGGCGGGCAGGCGCTCCACCCAGTCCATGCCGTTGTTGAGACCCTTGAGCATACCCTTGGCCCCCCACACCTCGAAATCCCAGTGGCCCACCGGCACGGTCCAGGCCTCGATGCCGCCCTCGAACTGGATCTGGTACACGGCCTGCGGGTCCTTGTCGAAGCGGTTGTCCTTGGCTACGGCCTCGCCGCGCAACTCCCCCCGGACCCGCAGCGCCCGCGGGTCGCCCAGCAGGTACATGATGGTATCCACGGAGTGGATATGGCCGTGCATCAGCGAGGAGGCGGCATGGTGTACGGCGGCGCGCAATTCCCCCACCTCGCCCTGGACCAGCCGTTGACGCATCTGGTGGTAACGGGTATCGAAGCGCCGCAGCACCCCGGTGTTGAAGGCGATGCCGCGCGGCTGGTAGGCCTGCAGGATGGCGTCGGCTTCGCGCATGGAGCAGGCCATGGCCTTTTCGAGGAAAACCATGCTCACCCCGCCGGCCTCGGCGACCCCGATGGCCAGCTCGGCGTGGTTCTCGGCGCGGGTGCAGATGGCCACCAGGTCGGGGGCCTCCTGGCGGATCATCTCGCGGTAGTCGGCGTATACCGCCCCGACGCCCCAGCGCTCGGTGAAGGCGCGGCGTTTCTCGGGGTCGAGGTCGGCGCCGGCCACTAGTTCGAGGCGTTCGCTGGCCCGGCAGGCCCCGGCGGCGGAATAGGGCAGGGCGATGGCCGGGTACCCCACGACCTCTTCGTCGATGGTGCTGCCCATACGGCCCAGGCCGATGATGGCGGCGCGGTATTTTTTCATGGCTTCTTCTTTTTGATCACTTTCTTCTTTTTGACCGGCGCGGTGCCGGAAGGGTCGAGGGGCAGATCGCCGGCTTCTTCCTCCGGCTCATCCATGACGGTGGTTTCTTCCTGGAAGTAGGCGCGGGCTTCGGCCAGCAGCTGTTCCTGTTCGGACTTGCGGATCTCCGCCATTTCGATGGTGGAAAGGGGCGGCCAGCTGAGAAAGAAGTCCTCGACCGCCACACTCAACATGCGGCCCTTCAGGTAGCGCTCGAAGGTGGTGGCGATGACGTGGGCCTGCAGGGGTTCGAGTTCGGGCTGAATCTCGTCGAGGTAGAGTTCCACGACCTCGTGCAAGAGCAGGGCGTCGAAGAGCGAGATCTGGGCGCAGCCGGCCCCGGCGGCGTCCTCGTCCCACATCTGCAGCACCTGGCGCACCCCGGCGACAAAATGGATCTCGCCGGCCCGCTCGTAGGCGACGGTGCGGGCCTCGACGATGGGGTGCAGCTGGCTGCTGCGCACATCCTGGTAGGGGTGGGCGATCAGGCGCAGGGGCTGGGTGTTGGTGGGGCTGAGGCGGTCGGCCAGGGTCCGGCCCACCAGGGCTGGGTGGCTGACGATATCGTTGAGCAGGGTGTCGGGTTTGGGAGACCAGATCTGCGCCAGACGGTGGGCCTGGCGGCGGAGCATGTCGCGTGAGTCTTCCTTCTCCTCGGCGGCGAAGACCTCCTCGATCAGGGCCTTCTTGTCCTCGGGACCGGCCGCGGCCCGGAATTTGAAGCTGCCCAGGAGCTGCAGGAGCTGGACCCGGGTCCGCATGTTGGAGGGGGCCAGGTCGAGCAGGGTGCCCAGAAAGGCCTCGGTCCCGTCTTCCTCGGTCCAGGTGCGGAAGGTGGCAGGGCTGCGCTTGAGGGTATCCATCTTGCTGTAGAGCCCTTTGACGAGGTCGGGCTCCACCCCGGTCGGCTCACCCCCGTTGTTGTCGTAGAGCACCTCCGGGTGCGGGTCGAGGGCCTCGATCTCTTTGAGGAACTGTTCGTCGGGGGGTGCCTGGCTGCCGTACCAGGCTCTGGCTGGCCGCTGCCTTCTCTTCAAGAGATCCTCCTCTGCGCGAGCGAAATTCATCGTCGAAAAATAACCACGGCACCGCCCCCCATCAAGGAGACTCCCACAGGCGCAGCCCCGCACGGCTCAGGTAGACCGGGATGTGTTGAAAAAGCGGGTTGGCCTGTTCGATCTCCTGGATGAGGTGGCGCTTGGCGTGGGAAAGGGGGCCGGTCAGCAGCGTGAGGGAGCCGCCGTCGCCGCCGGCGCCGTTCACCTTCCAGCCCAGGGCGCCGTGTTCCCGGGCGATACCGATGATCTCCCAGGCCTCGCGGCTCACCAGCTCGGGATGGAGGCGGGCCTGGGCTTCGGTGTTGGTGGTCATGGCCCGGCCGAGACCGGCAAAGTCGCCGGCGTAGACCGCGTCGCGCGAGGCCGGGGCGGTTTGGCGCAGGTCGTTGAGCTTGGGGCTGTCGGGGCCGGCGCCCTCCAGTTCGGCGATCACCTTCTTGTGCACGTCGGAGGAGCTGTGCGATTTGCCCAGGAAGACCAGCACCAGGCGGCGTTCCAACTCCCACCACACCGAGTTAGGCACCTGCAGTTGGGAAACCGAGGCGTGCGGGTAGTTGAACATCTCGATGTAATTGATGCCGCCGTACGCCGAGCAGAGCTGGTCCTGGATGCCGCACTGCTGCTTGAGCATCTCGGTCTCGATGCGCTGGGCGGTGAGGGCCACCTCGTTGGGGGTGAGCCGCCCCGGAGTGAGCGCGTCGAGGGCGCCGATCAGGGCCACGGTCACCGCCGCCGAGGTGCCGGTGGAGCAGCCGGCGGGCGCCTGGCAATAGATGGTGACCTCGATGGCCAGGTCCTCGGGGATGGGCATGTACTCGATGGCCGCCTCCAGTAGCGGGTGCTGGGTCCAGCCGCCGCCCAGCTGTTTCACCGCGTACATCTGCCCGTAGTTCTCGGCGCGGATGACGATGCGGTCCTCCACCTGGCCGCGCGGGTAGACCTCGAGCTGCACCTCGGCGTACGGGTACACGCCGATATTGAAGATCTTACCGTGTTCGGCGAACCAGGTGTCGGTCCAGCCGCCGTTGTCGCAGATACGGATGGGCGCCACGCTGTTGATACGGCGCTGGGGGGCAGGCGAGGCCATGCGGGGCTCCGGGTGGCGGGTTCTTTTCAAGATACCCCGCCTGCGAAAGAAGTGTCAAGCCGTGCTGCTGGCCGGCGCCCGGGGGTTGGTGTAGCTTCATAGGAAATAGGTCTACGAAAGGAGCGCCCATGGCCAGCACCCACCGCCTCAGCCGCCAGCAGATCGTCTACAGCCTCGACCAAACCCATGCCCCGGCCCTCGAGATCACCCCCGGCGACACGGTGGTGCTGGAGACCTACGACGCCCGCACCGGCACCATCCAGCGCGATGGGGATCTGCTCGACCATGCCCATCCCCAAGGTGCAAACCCGGCCACCGGTCCCATCCTGGTGCGCGGGGCCGCGCCGGGCGATGCCCTCGGTGTGGAGATCCAGCGCATCGACCTGGCCCCCCAGGGTTTTCTGGCGGTCAAGGCCGGCATGGGCCTGCTGGGCCACCTGGCCAAGGACTTCGCCACCCGTATGGTGCAGATCGAGGGCGACCAGGTCCGCTTTGGTGAGCACCTCCGTTTCCCCATCCGCCCGATGGTGGGGGTGATCGGCACCGCCCCGGCCGGGCCGGGCATCAGCACCGGCATGCCCGGGTCCCACGGGGGCAATATGGACAACCGCTACATCGGCCCCGGCAGCAAGGTCTACCTGCCGGTGAACGTGCCCGGCGCCCTGCTGGGCCTCGGCGATGTACACGGGGCCATGGGCGACGGCGAGATCACCTTCATCGGCCTGGAGATCTGCGCCGAGGTCACCGCCAGGGTCGAATTGCTCAAAGATTTCCCGCTGCGCCGGCCCCTGGTCGAAACCCCCGAATACTGGATCACCACCGGCGACCATCCCGACACCACCCAGGCCCTGCGTATCGCCGCCGAGGAGATGGTGCTGTTGATGCAGGAGCGGATGGGGTTGAGCTTCGCCGACGCCTACATGCTGATGAGCGCGGCGGTGGACGTGCAGATCTGCCAGTGCTGCGGGCCGGGGGAGTTCCCGGTCACCACCCGCGCCGTGATCAGCAAGGCACTCATCGAGAGAGGAGCAAAGGCATGAAACCGGTAAAGGTTGCCCTGATCGGGGCCGGCAGCCGTTCCTTTGGCCCGGCCACCATCCGCGACGTGCTGCTGAGCGCGCCCCTGGCCGAGCGCGGCGTGGAGCTGATGCTGGTGGACAAGGTGGCCGCCCACCTCGGGGAGGTGGAAGCGTACGCACATCACGTCTGCAGGCAACTGGGGCACGCAGCGCGGGTGGTGGCCACCACCGAGCTGGAGCGGGCGCTGGACGGCGCCGATTTTGCGGTGACCGCCATCGAGGTGCAGCGCTTCCTCTACTGGTCCCAGGATTATCATCTGCCCCGCCACTACGGCTTCAAGCAGATCTTCGGCGAGAACGGCGGGCCGGGCAGCCTCTTCCACGCCCTGCGAAACATGGGGCCCACCATTCAGATCGCCCGCGACATGGAGCGGCTCTGCCCGCAGGCACTGCTGCTCAACTACACCAACCCCGAGCACAAACTCTGCGAAGCGGTCACCCGGCTGACCTCCATCCAGGCGGTGGGCCTGTGCCACGGGGTGTTCATGGGGCAGCACCAGTTGGCGCAGATCCTCGAACTGCCCCTGGAGGAACTGGACACCGCGGCCTGCGGCATCAACCATTTCACCTTCTTCCAGCGCCTGCGCCACCGCCCCACCGGCGAGGATCTCTACCCCCGCCTGCGCCAGGCCGACCGCGAGGGCGACGAGCTGGCCCACTGGCACGACTTTGGGCTGGGGCGGGTGATCTTGCGCCGCTTCGGGCTGTGGCCCTCGCCGGGCACCAACCACTACGGCGAGTACATCCGCTGGGCCGAGGAATTCATGGCCAGCGAGCTGCAGTATTACTACGATCCGGCCGAGGGCCACCCGTGGGAGACGGGTGTGATCCCCGACTTCGTCTACAGCATCGACCGGGTGGATACCAGGCGACCCTGGCGGCGGCCCGAAACCCCGCCGCGCAAACTCGAGGACCTGCCGCTGAAGGCCTCGGGGGAACTGGCGGCGCCGATCATGGAGGCCCTCGCCTGCGGGCTGCCCCGCACCCTGGACGCCATCAACGTGCCCAACCGCGGCTATATCCCCGAACTGCCCGAAGGACTGGTGGTGGAGGTGCCGGCCACGGCCGACGCCAAGGGGCTGCACCCCTGCCAGATGGAGCCTCTGCCCGAGCCCATCGCTGCCCTGATCCGGGTGCAGGCCAGCATCCACAAATTGCTGGTCGAGGCCTATGCCGAAGGGTCGAAGGCCAAACTGCTACAGGCCCTGCTGCTGGACCCCACGGTGGATTCCTACCGCCGGGCCGTGGCGTTGTTGGACGAGATGCTGCGCCTGCAGCGCGACATCCTCCCGCCCCTGGAGTAAGGTCATGGACGCTGGACAGTTGCGGCTGGAGACGGCTGCGGACCACCTCGAATTGTCCTGCCCGGCAGCCCCGGCCCTGCGCCTGGGCGGGCTGCGGCCTTTGCTGCATCTGGACGGGGTGCCTTTGCTGCCCGTCGAGAGGGCGGTGCGGCAGGAGGAGGGTTTCCTCTCGCTGGAATACCACTTCGCCGGAGGTGCGGCCCTGCACCTGGGTGTGGCTCCTTTGCACGGCGGCCTGGTGCTCTGTCCGCGGCTGCGCGCCCCCCAGGGTGGGGCGGTGCTCAACCGGGTCGAACTGCTGGGGGCCGACCAGGTCTGCCTGGGGCAGGCGCCGGCGCGGGTGCGCATCCTCGAACAGGGGCGGTACTGGGGCAAGGTGACCCCGCTGGCCAGTGTGGTGGCTGCGGGAGAGGCGCCCGCCGAGGCTGCCGGCGACACAGCGGCCCCGGCGCGGCGGGTTTCGGAGCTGGTCTGGGCTGCCTATGACCAGGACACCCGCACCGGGCTGCTCGCCGGCTTCCTTTCCTCGGAGCGCTGGCTGGGGCAGATCGAGTTGGAGGCCACCGCCGTCGGCCAGATCCGGCGCTGGAGCCTGGGTTTCGACGGGGGCGACCTGCAGCTGGCCCCCGGCCAGGAACTGGCCCTGGAGGAGGTGCTGCTCTTGGCCGGGCCCGACCCCTGGCAGTTGCTCATCGACTACGCCGAGGAGGTGCGCCGCCGCCACCATCCCCGGTTGCTGCCCGACCCGCCGGTCTCCTGGTGCAGCTGGTATCCGTACCGCTTGAGCGTGAGTCAGGAGCGGGTGGTGGCCAACGCGCAGGTGGGCGCCCGGCGGCTCAAACCTCTGGGCCTGGAGATCATCGAGGTGGACCTGGGCTGGGAGCGCCAGTACCTGCCCAACGCCTTCGAGGAGAACGGGCAGTTTGCGCAGGGGCTGGCCTGGCTGGCGGCCCAATTGCGGGAACTGGGCTTCGACCTGGGAATCTGGAAAGCGCCCTTCACCATCAGCGCCCACGATCCGGTGGTGGCCGAGCACCCCGAGTGGCTCATCGGCGACGGGCAGGGCCAGCCCGCCGCGTACGGGGACTGGTTCTGGGAACCCTACGGCAAGATCTATATCCTCGATCTCACCCATCCGGGGGCGCAGGACTGGCTGCGCGAGAAGCTGGCTTATCTGCACCAGAGTGGGGTGCGCTATTTCAAGCCGGATTTTATCGGCTGCGTCTCCCACGGCCTGGCCAAGCACCGGCACGATCCGGGCATGGTGGCGGGAGGTGGCACCGAGGCGGCCCGCCTGGGCGCCCGCGTGATTCGCGAATCCCTGCCCGACGCCCTGGTGCTCAACTGCGGCGGCCCCGAGATGCCGGGTACCGGCCACTTCCCCCTGCTCTACACCTGCAACGACACCGGCAACACCGGCTTCATCACCCCCGAGTTCCAGCAGGCCAACCACCTGGCCGTGGCCTGCCACCTCTTCAAGAACCGGCGCTGGGGTATCCTGCAACCTTCGTGCCTGGCGGTGGGATTGCCCGGCTCCATCGAGGACGCCCGGCTGCGAGCCACCCTCGCCTTTCTGGCCGGCGGCCAGATCGATATCTCCGACGACCTGACCACCCTGCCCGAGGAGCGCTGGCAGGTGCTGGAGGCCACCCTGCCGCCCCTGGGCCTCAGCGCCCGGCCGGTGGATCTCTTCGAGCCGGTGCGCGAGGTGGCGGCCTTCGACTATTCGCCTTCCTTCAAGGCCGAAGCCCTGCCCGCCGGGGAGCAGCCGCCCGCCTCGGTGTGGCACCTGCATCTGGAGCGGGAATGGGATAGCTGGGAGCTGGTGGGGGTGTTCTCCTACGGCCACCGAGATGGGGAAGGCCGGCCCCGGCTGAGCAGCTTCGCCATCCCCTATGCGCAACTGGGCCTGGACCCGCAGGCGCAGTACTGGGGCTACGAATTCTGGTCCGGGCTCTTCCTCGGGGCGCTGGGCGGGGGGCGGGTCAACCAGGAGGGGTACGGCCATCCAGGGGATTTTCAGGAGTTGCTGGCCGGCAGCGACCCCGCGCAGTTGGGCCTGGCCTTCTTCGGGCCGGCGGCCAAGCTGGTGTGCCTGCGCCGCACCCGGCCCCACCCCTGGGTGGTGGGCACCAGCTTCCACCAGAGCTGCGGGGCGGAATTGCGCGAAGTAGTCTGGGACGGGAGCCGTTCGGCGCTGTGCGGCTGGGTGGAGCGGCCGGTGAGCGGGAGTGGCATGGTGGTGCTGGCAACCGGCGAGCGGGTGCCGGCCGCCGCCGAGGTGGGGGGCCGGCCGGTGCCGCTGCGCCAGGGGGCACGGGGCGCCTGGCTGCTGCCGGTGGCGCTGGACCAGGGCCCGGCCCGCTGGCAGGTGTTTTTTAACGAGTGAAGAGGGTGCCCCGCACGTAGTCGCCGTCCGCCGAGGCGAGGAAGGTGAGGATGCGGGCGATACCCATGGGGTCGCCCAGTGTTTTTTTTGCTTCCTCGACGGCCCTGGCGGTGTTCTGGCCGGCGGCCTCGGCGCCCTGGGCGATGTTCTCGAGTTTGAGCGGGGTGGCGATGCCACCCGGGCAGATGACGTGCACCCGCGCCCCGCGCACCCCCGACTCGATATTGTACTGCATGCCGTGCATCCCGGCCTTGCTGGCCGCGTACGCCAGCGAGGAAGAGCCCCCGCGCACCCCGGCTCCCGAGGCGATGAGCAGGATCACGGACTGGCCGGCCTTTTCCAGCAGGGGCACCGCCTGCCGGACCACCAGATAGGTGCCCTTGAGGTTGGTGTCGAGGGTGGCATCCCAGTCCTCTTCGGGCAGACCAGCCACCCCTTTGAAGGCGCCCTTGAGCACCCCGGCGCTGCACACCAGGATATCGAGGTGGTCGTGATGCTGGGCCACCTGGCGGAGTACCGCCTCCACGCTCTGGGCCGAACGCACGTCGGTCTGGTGGAACTCGGCCTGGCCGCCGGCCTTGGTGATGACCTCGAGGGCGGCGCGGCCCTCCGGGGCGTTGTAGTCGAGGATCACCACGTAGGCCCCCTCGGCGGCGTAGAGTTCGGCAGTGGCCCGGCCGATGCCGGTGGCCCCGCCGGTGATCAGCGCAACCTTCCCTTTGAGCCTCATCCGCTGAGTTTCTCCCGCAGAAAATCGTAGGCCCGCCGCCCGCTGATCTGGTGGCGGCCCTCGAAGTAGTCGGTTTCCACCTGCCCGGCCTGATCCCAGACCTGGTAGTGCTGGCGCGCCTGCTGCACACTCTTCTTGACGGCGCGGATGGGGAAGATGGGGTCGCGGCTGCCCGCCTCCACCAGCAGGGGGCGGGGGGCCACCAGGCCGGCCAGGTCGTGCATCTCGCCAAACCGATGCAGGCCCGGCACGAAGTTGCAGGGGCAGTGGTGCATGGCCAGGATGCTGTCGCGGAAGGTGCAGAAATAGCCGCTGACCACACAGGCCCTGATCCGCTCGTCCATACAGGTCGAGAAAAGGGTGTGCATGCCGCCGCCCGAAATGCCCATGGCCCCCAGGCGCGCGGGGTCCAGGTCCTTGCGGGTCTGCAGGTAGTCGACCAGGCGCAGGCCGTCGTGCACCCGCAGGCCCACCGTGGACAGGCCCAGGTGGAAGGCCAGCATCGAGGTGTGGGTGCAGGTGCCCGGCGAGCCCTGGCCGGCCTCCAGGTAGGAGAAGTCGGTCTGCCGCTCCCCGAAGCAGGAGATCTCCGGGGCGGCCACGGCGAATCCCTGCCGGCAGAGGGCCACGCCAAAATCGCGGTGGTACCCGTCGGGCTCGCGCCGCTCCTGGCCGTCCTCCCACAGGCCGACGATGTCCTTGACCCCGTAGCCGTGGCCGTGGAAGGCGATGACCACCGGCAGGGGCCTGGGCGTTTTCTTGGGCAAGAGCAGGTACACGGGCATCACCACGCCCGGAGCGGTTTTGATCAGCACCTTCTCGCGGGTGTGATCGCCGCGGTCCACGCTTTCGATCTTCCTGGGCGCCAGCGGCGCGGCCGGCAGCCGGTCGAGGCCCAGTGCCTGGCCCAGTGCCTGGCGGGTCTGGGCCTGCCACTTGCGGGCCTGGGCCGGGGTTCGGGCGGCAAAGCGATGGGGCGCGGCGGCGGGCTGGTAGAGCTGCCACAAGAGGTGGGCCGGCTGCAGTTCCTTGAGCTTGCGGGCATCGAGCAGGGTGGTGCTCATACCTACTCCTCCTTGGACATCAGGTCGCGCGACATGCCGTAGGAACCGGCCATCAGGCCTCCGTCCACGGTGAGGGTCGAGCCGGTGATCCAGGCGGCCTCGTCCGAAGCCAGGAAGAGGGCGGCTTTGGCGATGTCCTCGGGTTCGCCCACCCGCCCCAGGGGGTACCATTTGGTGAGTTTGGCGAAGATCTGCGGGTCCTTCTCGAGGATGGGGCCCCAGATGGGGGTGCGCACCGTGCCCGGGCAGATGACGTTGGCCCGCACCTGGTGGTGGCCGTATTTGACGGCCAGGTTGCGGGTGAGGTTGATGACCCCGGCCTTGGCGGCGCTGTAGGCCTCTTCACTCAGGCCGGCGAGGCCGTTGACCGAGGCGATATTGACGATGGCGCCGCGGCGGCGGGCGATCATGCCCGGCAACACGGCCCGGGTGCAGAGGTACACACTCTTGAGCACCACGCGCAGGTTCAGGTCCCACTCCTCCTCCTCGATGTGGAGGATATCGTCGCCGGTGGCCATACCCGCGTTGTTGACCAGCACATCCACCCGGCCGAAGGCGGTGTTGGCCTGGGCCGCCATGCGGTCCACCTGGTCCTTCATGGAGACGTCGGCGGCCAGGGCCAGGGCCTTGCCGCCGCCGGCCTCTATACCCGCGGCGCACTCCTGAGCCCGCTCCAGACGCAGGTCGGCGACCACCACCGAGGCCCCCTCGCGGGCGTAGAGTTCGGCGATGGCCCGGCCGATGCCAGAGCCAGCGCCGGTCACCAGCGCCACGGTGTCTGCTAACCTCATTTCAATCCTCCTTGCGTTTGCGGCGGCAGAAGGACAGGCCGCCGAAGCCGCTGATGATGGCCATATAATAACCCAGGTCGTACCACCAGCCGGTATTGGTGGGTTCGTAGATGCGGATCTCGGAGTTGAAGAACCCCCAGACCAGGCAGATGGGAGCCACCCAGCCGTGCCAGATGCCCCAGAAGAAGCCGGCCGGATCGTCGAGGTTGTAGGTGCCGTCGCCGGGCACGCAGCCGGCCAGCGGGAGCAGGAAGGCCGCCAGCAGGCCGAGATAGGTCTTTTTCATCGCCGCCACCTTTCGCAAGCTCTCTTATACTATCAATCTCCATCCGGGCCGGCAAGCGGCCTTTACTATTTTCCGCCTTTGTGGGCATATTAGGGACCGGGTGGCAAAGCCTCCAGAGGAAAGGGAGTTCCCGATGAGAAAAATCCGCGTGGGTGTGCTTTTTGGCGGGCGTTCCTGCGAACACGAGGTCTCGGTGCGCTCGGCCCGCTCGGTGCTGGAGGCCATCGACCGCGACAAATACGAAGTGATCATGATCGGCATCTCCAAGGGGGGGCAGTGGCTGATGGCCGGCAACGCCCGCGCGGTCCTGGAGGCCGGGGTGGTCGAGGAGGGCGGGCTGCTGCCGGTGACCCTGGAGCAGGACGGGGCCCTGGTGGGCCGCCAGGGGGATGAGCTGGACCAGCGCCTCGAGGTGATTTTCCCCCTGTTACACGGGCCCTTCGGCGAGGACGGCACCGTCCAGGGGCTGATGGAGCTGGCCGGCATCCCCTATGTGGGTTCGGGGGTGGTGGGTTCGGCGGTGGGCATGGACAAGGAGATGACCAAGCGGGCCTTTCGCGCCGAGGGGCTGCCCCAGGTGGAGTACGCGGTGGTGCGGCGGCACCAGTGGCGCCAGGACCCGGCCGGGGTGCAGCGCCAGCTCGAAAGCCAGTTGGGGTACCCGATGTTCTTCAAACCCGCCAACATGGGTTCGAGCGTGGGGGTATGCAAGGCCCACGGTCCCGAGGAGTTCCGCGCCTGTCTGGAGGAGGCCGCCTCCTACGATTACAAGGTGGTGGTCGAGGCCGAAGCCGCCGATTGCCGCGAGGTGGAATGTGCGGTGCTGGGCAACGAGGAGCCCCAGGCCTCGGTGGTGGGCGAGATCGTGCCGGGCAACGAATTCTACGACTACAACGCCAAGTACATCGACGACAACTCCCAGCTGATCATCCCGGCCCGCCTCTCGCCCCAGGTTGCCGACCAGGTGCGGCAGCTCTCGCTGAGGGCTTTCAGGGCCGTGGAAGCCGCCGGACTGTCGCGGGTGGATTTCTTCGTCAGCCGCCGCGACGAGCAGGTCTACATCAACGAGATCAACACCCTGCCCGGCTTCACCCCCATCAGCATGTACCCGAAGCTCTGGGAGGCCAGCGGCATCGGTTATACGGCGCTGATCGACCGGCTGATCCAGCTGGCCCTGGAGCGCCACCGCGACCGGCAGGATATCCGCACGGTGCTCTGAGGCGGGGCCGCCAAGCGGGGCAACTCTGCCTGTCGATTGACATTTATGGACACTGTCCTACTATTGTCCTCAGTGGTCAGGGGGGAGTAGTTCTAACCGGGTAGAGACGCGAATGCGACTTTCGGTTAAGGATGTTGCCGGCCTGTTGAGTGTGTCGGAGAAAACCGTCTACCGCTGGATCAAGCAGGAGGCCATCCCCTTCTATCGGGTCAATGAGCAGATCCGCTTCAACCGCGCGGAACTGCTGGAGTGGGCCACCTCGCAGCGCATCCAGGTTTCCCCCGAAATCTTCCTCGAGGGCGAGGCCAGCCAGGGGCCGTTGCCCAGCCTTGCCGAAGCCCTGAAGGCCGGCGGGGTTGAGTACCGGCTCGGCGGCCGCGACCTGCCCTCGGTGCTGCGCGCCCTCGTCGAGGTGCTCAAGCTGCCCGAGGAGGTGGACCGCGAGTTTCTCTACCAGGTCCTGCAGGCGCGCGAAACCCTGGGCTCGACCGGCATCGGCGAGGGCATCGCCATCCCCCACGTGCGCAATCCGGTGGTCCTCCACATCTCCCGGCCCACCATCACCCTGTGTTTCCTGGAACACGCCATCGATTTCCGCGCCATCGACGGCCAGCCGGTCAACATCCTTTTCACCCTGATCAGCCCCACGGTCCGGGCGCATCTGCACCTGCTCTCGCGGCTGAGTTTTGTCCTGCGCAACCCGGCATTCAAAGCCCTGCTCAAGGGGCAGGCCTCGCGCGAAGAGCTGATGGCAGGGGTGGTGCGGGCCGAATCCGGCCTGGGCACGGCTGCTGTCCCGACCCCCTAGCGCCATGGCCCTCGACCTGTGCCTGCTCGCAATTGCGCTGGTGGCCCTCAGCGGGGTGCCGGGCCTGTGCCTGGACCGCGACGGACGCTGGGGTGAGCAAATCGCCGCCGGCCTGATGGTCCTCGGGGCGGTTACGGGGCTGGCAGCGGCGGCGGCGGGGCTGGCGGGTCCACCCTCGCCGGTTGGCGACTTCTCCTGGCCGGCGGCCGGGGATTCGCTGGTGGGATTGGATGCGCTGAGCGCGTTCTTCCTCGTTCCGGTGTTCCTGATGGGGGCGCTGGGGGCGGTGTACGGGCTGGGGTACTGGTCACAAAGCCGGCATCCGCGCAACGGCCGGGCCCTCAGGCTGTTCTGGGGCCTGCTCGTCGCCGGCCTCGGGCTGCTGGTCATCGGCCGGCACGCCATGGCCTTCCTGCTGGGCTGGGAGGTGATGGCTCTGGCGGCCTTCTTCCTGGTCAGCACCGAGGACCACCGCCGCGAAAGCCGGCGGGCCGGCTGGGTCTATCTGGTCTCCACCCACGTCGCCACCCTGGCCCTTTTCGCCCTTTTTTCCCTGTGGCGCTGGGGCACGGGTTCCTACGCGCTGCAGCCAGTAGCCCCCGGAGTGGTGAGTATGGGGGCCCTGAATGCGCTCTTCCTGCTGGGATTGGTGGCGTTTGGGCTGAAGGCCGGGATGATGCCCCTGCACTTCTGGCTGCCCAGCGCCCACGCCAACGCCCCCAGCCACGTGTCGGCGATGCTGTCGGGGGTGGTGCTCAAGATGGGCATCTACGGTCTGCTCCGATTGCTGCCGCTGCTGCCCTCCCCGCCGGCAGCCTGGGGGGGAGTGATCCTGCTCTTAGGCGGCATCAGTGGCCTGCTGGGGGTGGTCTTCGCCATCGGCCAGCACGATCTCAAACGCCTGCTGGCCTACCACAGTGTCGAGAATATCGGCATCATCCTGATGGGGTTGGGGCTGGCGATGCTGGGGCGTTCGGCGGGCCGGCCCGAATGGGTGGTGCTGGGGCTGGCTGGGTGCCTGCTGCACGTGTGGAACCACTTCCTCTTCAAGGCGCTGCTCTTTCTCGGCGCCGGGGCGGTGGTGCACGGTGCCGGCACCAGGGAAATTGACCAGCTCGGCGGGCTGGCCCGCACCATGCCCTGGACGGCGGGGATGTTCCTGGTTGGGGCGCTGGCCATCTGCGGCCTGCCGCCGCTCAACGGCTTTGTCAGCGAGCTCTTCGTCTATCTGGGGCTTTTCGGGACGGGGAGCGGGCCGCACGGCTCGATGGCGGTGCTGGCGGTCCCGGTGCTGGCCGCCATCGGCGCCCTGGCCCTGGCCTGCTTCGTCAAGGCGTACGGGGCGGTGTTCCTGGGCAGCCCGCGCACCCGCAAAGCGGCCCGCGCCCACGAGGCGCCCCCGGCGATGCAGGTGCCGATGGCAGTGCTGGCCGCCTGCTGCGCCCTGATCGGCCTGGCCCCGGTGCTGGTGGCTCCGATCCTCGACCGGGTGATCGCCGGCTGGATGCCCGCCACCTGGCCGGCTGGCCCGCGCCTGGAGACCCTGGTGCCGCTGGGTGCGATCAGCGCGCTATCCTCGGTTCTGGCGGCCCTCGTCGTCCTGGGCGCCGGGTTGATGGCGCTGGGGACGCGGCCCAGTCTGGCATTGCCGCGGCAGGTCACCTGGGACTGCGGCTACGCCCTGCCCACCAGCCGGATGCAGTACACCGCTTCCTCCTTTGCCCAGATGATCGTGGCGCTTTTCGCCTGGGTGCTGCGGCCCCGGGCGCACCAGCCGGTGGTCCAGGGGGCCTTTCCCGCGCCGGCGCAGATGTACTCCCATGTGGACGACGCCGTGCTCGACCGTTTGCTGGTGCCCACCGGCCGCAACGCCCGGCAGTGGTTGCGGCGATTCCACTGGTTTCAGCAGGGCCTGACCCAGCATTACGTGTTGTACATCCTGATCGCGGTGATCCTGGTATTGGGCACGATGATTCCCTTTGTTGAACTCTTCGCGCGGCTCTTTGCTCTCTGAGGGCAGGCGCGTAGCTGAAAGCGACGGACATGCTCGGCATCTGGCTGATTCTGGCGGCAATCATTCTGCTCGGCTGCAGCGGCCTTCCCGGCTGCCTGCTCCCGGCCCGGTCGGCGGCGGGGCAGCGGCTGGCAGTGCTGCTGATGGTGCTGGGCGGTCTGGTCGGGTTGTCCGGGGTGGCGCTGGTGCAGGGCGGCGGCGCGGTCTCCGCCTGGTCGCTGCCCGGGTGCCAGCTCACCTTGAGGGTCGATGCCCTCAGCGCGGTTTTCCTGATCCCGGTATTCCTGGTTCCGGCGCTGGGTGCGGTCTATGGCCTGGGGTACTGGCCGCAGGCCGATCACCCCGAAAACAGCCGTCGCCTCGGGCTGAGTTACGGCCTGCTGGCCGGGGCCATGGCCCTGGTGGTCGTCGCCGCGGACGGGTTGCTGCTGCTCATCGCCTGGGAGGTGATGGCGCTGGCAGCGTTTTTTGCGGCCACCGCCGAGGAGGAGCGCGACGAGGTCCGCCGCGCCGGCTGGGTGTACCTGATCGCCACCCACCTGGGCACCCTCTGCCTGATCGCCCTTTTCGCCCTCTGGCAGCGAGCCACCGGTTCGCTGGCCCTGGCGCCGGCAGCGGGCCTACCGGCCGAATTGGCCGGGGTGCTCCTGGTGCTGGCGGTGGTTGGCTTCGGTTTCAAGGCCGGGCTCATGCCCCTGCACGTCTGGCTGCCCGGGGCCCACGCCAACGCCCCCAGCCATGTCTCGGCGGTGATGTCCGGGGTGATGCTCAAGATGGGGGTGTACGGCATGGTGCGCATGACCGGGCTGCTGCCGGCCGGGGCCACCTGGTGGGGCGGGGTCTTGCTGGCGGCAGGTGCCATCAGCGGGGTGGCGGGCATTGCCATGGCCCTCGGCCAGCGCGACCTGAAGCGGCTGCTGGCCTACAGCAGCATCGAGAATATCGGCATCATCGCCATGGGCCTGGGCGTGGCGCTGCTGGGCCGCTCGTTGGGCCGGCCCGATTGGGTGGTGCTGGGCCTGGGCGGGGCGCTTTTCCACGTGTGGAACCACAGCCTCTTCAAACCCCTGCTCTTCTTCAACGCCGGCGCGGTCATTCACGCCACCCACACCCGCGATACCGACATGCTGGGCGGCCTGGCCAAGACCATGCCGCAGACGGCGGCGCTCTTCGGGGTGGGGGCAGTGGCCATCTGCGCGCTGCCGCCGCTCAACGGCTTTGCCAGCGAGTGGCTGGTCTACCTGGGCCTCTTTCGCACCCTCGACCCGGCCGGGGGGGCGGTGTTCCCGGCAGCGGCGGTGGCGGCGGTGGCTCTGGCCCTGATCGGCGCGCTGGCGGTGGCCTGTTTCGTCAAGCTGCTGGGTTCGGTATTCCTCGGCGCGGCGCGGCGCGAGGTGCTGGCGGCCAGCGACCCGGCGATCAGCATGCGCCTGCCGATGGCCATCGCCGCGGCTGGCTGCCTCGGCATCGGGCTCTTTCCCTGGCTGGTGACCCCGCTTTTGCAGCGGGCGGTCGCCGTCTGGGCGGTGGGGCCGCTGCCGCCTGCGGCGGGGCTGGAAGGGATGGCGTCGCTGAAATGGATCTCGGTCTTCGGGTTGGGCTTGCTCGGGCTGGCCGGGGGGCTGTTGCTCTTCCTGAGGGTATTGCCGCGCTTCGGTCTGCGGGGGGAGACCGGCACCTGGGATTGCGGCTACGCCCGGCCGACGGCGCGCATGCAGTACACCGGCACCTCCTTCGCTCAGCAACTGGTCCAGCTCTTTGAGTTGGTCCTCTGGCCGCGGCACCAGTGGCCGGCCATCCGCGGGCTCTTTGCGTCGCCGGCGCGTTTCGCCAGCGCCGTGCCAGACCTGGTGCTCGACCGACTCGTCCTGCCCCTTTTTGCCCTGGCCGGCCGCCAGTTGCCGCGCCTGCGTATCCTGCAACAGGGGCAGACCCACCACTATGTGCTCTACATCATCGCCGTGGTGATCTTTCTCTTCGTCTGGGGAGCGATGGGAGGCCAGCCATGATCGAGAAAGGCATTCAACTCGCACTGCTGCTGGTCATGCCGCCGCTGCTGTTGGGGGTGATCAACAAGACCAAGGCCTGGTTCGGCGGCCGGCGGGGGCCGCCCCTGCTGCAGCTCTACTACGATCTGTACCGACTGATGCGCAAAGGCCTGGTCCTGAGCCGGACGACGACCTGGGTCTTCCGCCTCGGCCCGGTGGTCACCCTGGCCGCGGTGGCGCTGGCCGGCCTGCTGGTGCCCTTTGGCCGGGCGCCGGCGCCGATCTCCTTCACCGGCGACCTGATCCTCTTTGCCTACCTCTTCGGGCTGGCGCGTTTCCTGACCACCGCCGCGGCGTTGGACACCGGCTCGGCCTTCGAGGGTATGGGGGCGGCCCGCGAGGTGACCTTCGCCTGCCTCAGCGAACCGGCGCTGCTCTTCGCCTTCCTGGTGCTGGCCAAGATCTCCGGCTCGCTGAGCCTGACCCACATGCTCAACGGGCCGGTCGGCGGTTTTTCGGCAGAGGTGGCTGCGCCGCTGACCCTGGTGGCCATCGGCCTCTTCGTGATCCTGCTGGCCGAGACCTGCCGCATCCCCGTCGACGACCCCAACACCCACCTCGAATTGACCATGATCCACGAGGTGATGGTGCTCGACCACAGCGGGCCGCTCTTCGGGGTCATCCTCTATGCCGCCGCCCTCAAGCTCTTTATCCTCGGCGCGGTGCTGCTGCACGTGGTGGCCCCCTTCCACGCCGAGCCGGCCTGGCTGAACTGGCCGCTCTTCACCGCCGAGATGCTGGGCCTGGCGGTCGCCGTCGGGGTGCTCGAGTCGGTGATGGCGCGGCTGCAGATGCGCCACGTGCCCTATCTGCTGACCGCCGCGCTCTTGTTCTGCGGTTTTGGCTTTTTGCTGCTGGTGAGATAAATCCGATGATCAGCCTGCTCAATGCCCTGCTCGTGATCGTCCTGGCGATGAATCTCTTCGCCCTGGGCACCAGCCGCATCCTGGCGGTGATCCGCACCGTGGCCGCCCAGGGGGTGTTGCTCAGTTTCATCCCGCTGGTGGTGCACCCGCACCACGGCTGGGGTATGCTCTTCATGGCCGCCACCACCATCATCCTCAAGGGCATCGCCATCCCGGCGATCATGATCCGCGCCCTGCGCGACGCCCACATCAAACGCGAGGTGGAGCCGCTCATCGGCCTGCTGCCCTCGATTTTATTAGGCGCCCTGACCACCGGGGCGGCGCTGCTCTTCGCCGGCCAACTGCCGCTGGCCCCCCAGCACACCGGCACCCTGCTGGTGCCCGCGGCCATCGCCACGGTGCTGGTTGGCTTCATCCTGCTGACCACCCGCTACAAGGCCCTCACCCAGGTGGTCGGTTATCTGGTGCTGGAAAACGGGATCTTCATCTTCGGGATGTTGCTGGTCGAGGCGATGCCGATGGTGGTCGAGATGGGGGTGCTGCTCGACCTTTTCGTCGGCATCTTTGTCATCTGTATCATCGTCAATCACATCAACCAGGCTTTCTCCTCGATGGACACGCGCCAGCTGGCGACGCTGCAGGAATAAGCTATGGCCTTCGTCCAGATCTTTGTGCCGCTGCTGATGGCCGCCCTGGCGGCGGCCCTGCCAACCAACCGCTGGCGGCCGCTCCTGCTGCCGCTCACGGCGCTGTTACACACCGCGGTGAGCCTGCTGGTGCTGGGACGGCCCGACCTGCAGGTCAGCTCCCAGTGGCTGGTGCTCGACCCGCCCGGCCGTATCATCCTGCTCATCGTCACGGTGCTCTTCCTGATGTGTTCCATCTATGCCGTGGGGTACCTGCAGCAACGGGAAGAGCGACCCAACCGGGTCTTCTGCGCCTGCCTGCTGGCCTTTCTGGGGGTCATGAGTCTGGTGATCTGGTCCCACCACCTGGGGCTGATGTGGGTGGCCATCGAGGCGGCCACCCTGGCCACCGCGCCGCTGATCTACTTCAACCAGACCCAGCGCAGCATCGAGGCCACCTGGAAATATCTCCTGGTTGGCTCCATCGGCATTGCCCTGGCCCTGCTGGGCACCTTCTTCCTGGCCTACGCGGCGATCCACGGCGGCGTCGGCGCCTCACTCACCCTCGAGGACCTGCTGCGCGACGCGCCTAAACTCTCCAAGCCCTGGTTACACGCGGCCTTCGCCCTGCTGCTGGTGGGCTATGGCACCAAGATGGGCCTGGCCCCGATGCACACCTGGAAACCGGATGCCTACGGCGAGGCGCCCGGCATCGCCGGGGCCATCTTTGCCGGCGGCCTGACCAGTTGCGCCTTTCTGGCGGTGCTGCGGGTCTACCACATCTGCAGCGCCGCCGGCGAGGGCCCGTACATCTCGCGGCTGATGCTCTTCATGGGGCTCTTCTCCATGGCGGTGGCCGGGGTGTTCCTGGTGGGCCAGCGCGACATCAAACGCATGCTGGCCTATTCCAGCGTCGAACACATGGGTATCCTGGTGGTGGGCCTGGGCATCGGCGGGCCGGCCCTTTTCGGCACCCTGCTGCACGTCTTGACCAACGGCCTGACCAAGGGGGTGCTCTTCCTCTCGGCCGGCAATATCCACCGCGCCTTTGGCAGCAAGAGCACCGAGCAGGTGCGCGGGGCGATGCGCCGTCTGCCGCTTTCGGGCAGCCTCTTCCTGGCCGGCTTCATCGCCATCACCGGCTCGCCGCCCTTTGGCCCCTTCATCAGCGAGTTCGCCATCCTCAACGGGGCCTTTGCCGCGGGGAAATTCGTCGTGGGCGGGTTCTTCCTCTTCTTCCTGCTGGTGGTGTTCATCGGCATGGGCGGCACCGTGCTGAGTGTGGTGCAGGGTCGGGCGCCGGCCGACCCGCCGGGCCAGCCCTATCGCGACCGGCTGCTCACCAGTGCGCCCCTGGTGGTGCTCATGGGCCTGGTTCTGCTGCTGGGTCTCTACATCCCCGCGCCCTTGCGGGAGCTGCTCAACGACGCCGTTTTGTTCCTGGAGGTGCGGCCATGACCGAGAACCCTCCCCGGCTGGCGACCCTGGGCAATGGCCGGGCCATCGACCTGGAAGCAGTGCCGCTGCTCGACCCCGGGGCCTTCGGGCAAGCCCTGCTCGACGGGGTGGCCGCCGGGCAGCGGGTGGCGGCGCTCTTTGGCGTGGCGGGCCAGGAGCCCGGGCAGACGCAGCTCTACGCGGTGCTGGCCGACGACGGCCACAACCGGCTGCGCGCCGGCCGCACCCAGATCTGCGGGCAGGAATTCCCCTCGCTGACGACCGCCTGCGCCCAGGTGCATCTCTTCGAGCGCGAGATCGCCGAGCAGTTCGGGCTCCGCCCCGAGGGCCATCCCTGGTTCAAACCGGTCCGCTACCGGCACTCGTGGACCGGGCGCGACGCCTGGGGCCGGGCCCCGGACCAGCCCATCCTGCCGGCAGTGGGGGATTTTTACCAGGTGGAGGGGGACGAGGTGCACGAGGTGGCCGTCGGGCCGGTGCACGCCGGGGTCATCGAGCCGGGCCACTTCCGCTTCCAGTGCCACGGCGAAGAGG
The DNA here is from genome assembly GCA_020852055.1 of Candidatus Latescibacterota bacterium. Taxonomy (GTDB): domain Bacteria; phylum Latescibacterota; class UBA2968; order UBA8231; family UBA8231; genus SICG01. The sequence goes on along the minus strand of JADZBP010000039.1, from coordinate 4,306 downwards.
TCTTCCACCTCGAGATCGCCCTGGGGTACCAGCACCGCGGGGTCGAGGAAGCCCTGATCGGCGGCCCGGACCAGCGCTCCCTGCACTACGCCGGCACCCTGGCGGGCGACACTACCATCGCCCATACCACCGCCTATTGCCAGGCGCTGGAGGCGCTGGCCGGCTGCCAGAAGCCGGCCCGGGCCCAGTGCCTGCGCGGCATCGCCCTGGAGCTGGAGCGTCTGGCCAACCACGTCGGCGACCTGGGGGCGCTGGCCAACGATGTGGGCTTTCTGCCCACGGCCTCCTACTGCGGCCGTATCCGCGGCGACTTTCTCAACATGACCGCCCTGCTCTGCGGCAACCGCTTCGGCCGCGGCATGGTCCGGCCCGGCGGGGTGGGCTTCGACCTGGAGGAGGCCCGCGCCGCCGAACTGCTGCGCCGCCTCGACGCCGCCGAAAAGGACACCACCGTTGCCGTCGAACTGCTCTGGGACACCTCCTCGGTGATGGCCCGCTTCGAGGACACCGGCCCCTTGCCGCGCCAGGTGGCCGTCGAGCTGGGCATCGTCGGGCCGGCGGCCCGCGCCTCGGGCCTGGCCCGCGACGTGCGCCAGGACCAGCCTTCGAGTATCTACCGCTTCGCGCACCTGCCCATCGCCACCTACGACAGCGGCGATGTGCTGGCCCGCGCCTACGTGCGCTGGTTCGAGATCCAGCAATCCATCGGTTTCATCCGCGAGCAGTTGCGCGCCATGCCGCCCGGCGCGGTGCAGGTGCCGCTGGGGTCGCTGGCCGCCAATCGCCTCGCGGTCACCCTCTGCGAGGGCTGGCGCGGCGAGGTCTGCCACGTGGCCCTCACCGACGGGCAAGGGCGCTTCGCCCGCTACAAGGTGGTCGATCCCTCCTTCCACAACTGGACCGGCCTGGCCTACGCCCTGCGCCACCAGCAGATCTCCGACTTCCCGCTGTGCAACAAGAGTTTCAACCTGTCCTACTGCGGGCACGATTTGTGAGATGAGGACAAAACCATGTTCAAGGTGATACTCGCCCGGCTGCAGCAGGGGCACCGCACCATGGCCTACCCGGAGGGGCCGCCGCCCGAACTGCCCGACCGTTTCCGCGGCCGACCGGTGATCGACGCGGCCAAATGCCCGGAAGGCTGCCGCATCTGCGCCGAGGCCTGTCCGACCCAGGCCATCACCATCGCCGAAAAGGTGAGCGTGGATCTGGGCCGGTGCCTCTTCTGCACCGACTGCCGCGACGCCTGCCCCGAGGGGGCCATCAGCTACGCGGAGGACTACCGCCTGTCGGTGCGAGAGCGCGGGGACCTGGTGGTGGCTCCGGAACAAGAACTGGAGCTGGCCGCCGCGCTGCAGGGGGAGCTGAAAAGCCTCTTCGGCCGTTCGCTGAAGTTGCGCCAGGTGAGTGCGGGGGGGTGCAACGCCTGCGAGGCGGATGTGAATGTGCTCAGCACCGTGGGCTGGGATCTGGGCCGCTTCGGCATCCAGGTGGTGGCTTCGCCGCGCCACGCCGATGGACTATTGATAACCGGCCCGGTCACCCAGAACATGAAGCTGGCGCTGCAGAAGACCTACGACGCGGTGCCGGGGCCCAAGATCGTCATCGCCGTGGGGGCCTGCGCCATTTCGGGCGGACCCTATCTGGGCCACGAGCAGGCCAACAATGGGGCGGATGGCCTCGTGCCTGTGGACCTGTACATCCCCGGTTGCCCGCCCCATCCGCTCACCATTCTGGATGGATTGCGGCGGCTGCTGGGCAGATTGAAGGAGGAGGGGAGGGTATGATCAGCGAGGCGCAGGCGGGGCAGTTTCGCGAGCTGGGCTACTTCGTCGCGGAGGGAGGATTCGCGCCCTCGCTGCTGCAGGCGATGAGTGCGGAGATGGACCGGGTGTACCGCGAACACCTGGAACAGGCGCGGTCCGAGGGCGAGGCGGCGGTGGCGGCGGTGCGCCACCAGCGTTCCTTCAGCCAGTTCCACCGCCTCAGCGCGGTGGCGGCCCAGTTCGTGCGCGAGCCCATCTACCTGGAGGCCTGCCGGCGCTTCATCGGCCCGGACGCCGACCTCTACTACAATCAGGCGGCCACCAAGCCCCCCGAGCGGGGCCGGGTCTTCTCGTGGCATCAGGATTCAGGATACGTACCCACCGAGCCCCTCGAGTATATCACCTGCTGGACCGCCATCACCGACTCCACCTTGGAGAACGGCTGCATCTGGATCATCCCCGGTTCCCAAAAATGGGGCCTGCTGGAACACGTCCCGGAACCCGAAACCACTGAGCGGTACGGCGGTAAGACGGCCCAGTTCAGCGACGAGAGCGGCGCCATCCCGGTGGAGATGCGCGCCGGCCAGGTGGCCATCTTCAGCTCGCTGATGTTGCACAAGAGCGGGGCCAACACCTCGACCGCCAGTATCCGGCGCGGGTACGTGCCCCAGTACCATTCGCCCAAGCTGATTGCCAAACACACCGGCCAGCCCTGGGGCGACCAGGTGCCGGTGCTGCGCCGGGGTGAGCTGGTGGCCGTATAAAGGAAAGCGGAGTGGGCGCTCCCCGACGCTCAGCGGAAGAGCAGCTTCAGATAGAAGAGCGGGTTGGTGAGGGCCTGCTTGGGCACGGCATTGGCGATCATGCCGCTGATCAGGTCGGCCAGCTCCGGGTCGCGGGAAGCCTTGCGGATGACCAGGTTGAGCAGGGGGCGGTACTGGCCCAGCTTTTGCAGCCGGGTGCTGATGCGCAGCTCGTCGCCCAGGGCCTGCCACAGCCGCTCCTCGTAGCGGCGCAGGAAGGCCGCCGAGGTGTCGCCTGCAGCCAGGGCCTCGGCGGCGGTGTCCACCGCCACCCGCGCCGAGTACAGGGCATTGCCGATGCCCTCGCCGGTGAAGGGGTCGATGAGGCTGGCGGCGTCCCCCAGCAGCATGAACCCCTCGCCGTGGATGCGCCGCCGTTTGCTGGCCACCGGCAGGTTCCAGCCCACCGGTTCCTCCAGGGGCCGGGCGTTGGCGAAGCGCCGGGCAAAGGGCGGCCGCGAGATCACCTGCTGCAGCGACTCTCTGAGATTGATCTGCCGCTTCTTGATGTGCTCGTGCAACATGCCGATGCCCACGTTGGCCCCGCCATTCTCCAGCGGAAAGACCCAGAAGTAGCCCGGCTTCACCTCGTCCACATAGTGCAGTTCGATCTGGTCGTGCAGGTCGGCGACGTTTTCGTAGTAGCAGCGCAGGGCCACCAGCCAGTGGCGAGGGTCGTGTTCGTAGAGGCCGGCCTTGCGCGAGACGATGGAGTTGAAGCCGTCGCAGCCCAGCACCAGCCGGCCGCGGAACTCCCGCGCCGGCCCGCCGCGCTCCCGGCCGCGCACCCCGCAGACCCGCCCCTCGTCGAAGAGCAGATCCTGCACGGCAAAGTCCTCGATACAGGCGGCTGCCCGTTCGCGGGCCTCGCCAAAGAGGAAGGCGTCGAGCACCTGCCGGCGGATCACGAAACAATCCATGGGCATGACCTTGCCGGTGAGCAGGTCGCGGTGCTGGTGGCGGCTGATCTGGGCGCGCAACTCGTCGTGGGCCGGGCTGCCGAAGACGATGGCGCGGATGGGGGCGCCGGGCAGTTGGCGGATCTTTTCGAGCAGATCCAGTTCGTGCAGGATGGCAATGGACTTACCCGAGAGGGCGTCGCCGCAGATCTTGTCGCGGGGAAAGCGGGCCTTGTCCAGCAGCAGCACCCGCAAGCGGTGCCGGGCCGCGTACAGGGTGGCGGTGGCGCCGGCCGGGCCGCCGCCGACGATGATGAGATCGTAGGTGTCGTCTGTCGAGGTCATTTGCGTCTCCAGAAGATAGGCTTCAGGGGCCGGCTAGCAAGGGGCGTCCCCTTGCAAATGCGGGGCAGTTCTGTACATTTCTCCATTCATCGACGAACCCCTTCTCCACAGGAGCACAGCGCCATGTCAGAAGCCACCCAGACCAGCGGGGGAGTAGAAGAGAAAACCTTCCAGACCGAGGTCCAGCAACTCCTCCAGTGGCTCATCCATTCGCTCTACACCCACAGCGACGTCTTCCTGCGGGAACTGATCTCCAACGCCTCCGACGCGCTGGACAAGGTCCGTTTCCGCTCGCTGACCGACCGCAACATCACCGACCCCGACGCGGCCCTGGAGATCGACATCCAGGTGAATACCTCCGCCAAGACCCTCATCCTCCGCGACACCGGCATCGGCATGACCCGCGACGAGGTCAACCAGAACATCGGTACCATCGCCCATTCGGGTTCGGCCGATGTCATCAAAAAACTCTCGGCAGCCAAGGACGAGGACG
>JADZBP010000038.1 GCA_020852055.1 Candidatus Latescibacterota bacterium | reverse complement strand
CCGTTGCCGACACCCCCGTCGGCGCTCCCGGCACTGTCGCCGCTGCGGCCGGGGTCACGCTGCTGGAAGCCGACGAGGCCGAACCGGTGCCCACCGCGTTGGTCGCCGTCACGGTGAAGGTGTAACCCGTGCCATTCGTCAGACCGGTGACCACATGGCTCAAGCCCGTGCTGCCGGCATTGCTGTCTGTCCCCCCTGCCGGGTTCGAGGTCACCGTATAGCCGGTGATCGCACTGCCCCCGTTCGAGGCCGGCGCCACGAAGGTCACCGTCGCCTGGGCATCCCCCGCCGTCGCCGCCACACTGGTCGGCGCACCCGGCGCGGTCGCCGCTGCGGCCGGGGTCACGCTGCTGGAAGCCGACGAGGCCGAACCGGTGCCCACCGCGTTGGTCGCCGTCACGGTGAAGGTGTAACTCGTCCCGTTCGTCAGGCCGGTGACCACATGGCTCAAGCCCGTGCTGCCGGCATTGCTGTCTGTCCCTCCCGCCGGGTTCGAGGTCACCGTATACCCGGTGATCGCACTGCCCCCATTCGAGGCCGGTGCCGAGAACGTCACCGTCGCCTGCCCATCCCCCGCCGTTGCCGACACCCCCGTCGGCGCTCCCGGCACTGTCGCCGCTGCGGCCGGGGTCACGCTGCTGGAAGCCGACGAGGCCGAACCGGTGCCCACCGCGTTGGTCGCCGTCACCGTGAAGGTGTAGGCTGTCCCGTTCGTCAGGCCGGTGACCACATGGCTCAATCCCGTACTGCCCGCGTTGCTGTCCACCCCACCCGCAGGATTCGAGGTCACCGTATACCCGGTGATCGCACTGCCCCCGTTCGAGGCCGGCGCCACAAAGCTCACCGTCACCTGGCCGTTCCCTGCCGTTGCCGACACACTGGTCGGCGCACCCGGCACCGTCGCCGCTGCCGTCAGTGTCACCGTGGCCTGGCCCGTGATTGCCGCCGGACCACCACCGAGGTCCAGGGTCCCGGAGATCGTCGCCGTCCCGGTAGTCATCCCACTGGTCAGGGTGGCGGTGTAGGTCCCGCTGCTGAAACTGACACTGCCCAAGGTCCCCAAGTTGGTGGACAGCGCCACGGTGCCGACATTGGCGGTCACGTTGTTGGAATTGGCGTCCTTCAACTGCACGGCGATGGTGCTGGTACTCGTCCCGTTGGCGGCAATGGAGGTGGGCGAGGCCGTGATCGTCGAGGTTGTCACCGCTGCTACGCCGGCCACCAGCGTTACCGTCGCCGTATTGTTGAGCGGCAGCGGAAAACCGCCGACATCCACGGTGCCGCTGATCGTCGCCGTCCCCGCGACGACCCCCGCGGTCAAGGTGGCCGTATAGGTCCCGTCATTATTATCCGTGACACCGCTCAAAATCCCCAGGTCCGCAGACAGCGTCACCGTTCCATCAGAAGTCGTTATGGGGGTGTTGGTAAGGTCATATAATTGCACTGTGATGGTGCTCGTGCTCACCCCGTCTGCGACCAGCGAAGTCGGCGAGGCACTGATCGTCGTATTATTCACGTCCGCTACCGCCCACGCCGAACCTGCCCCCCCAACCATCACCAGAAATCCCAGCACGGCCAAACTCGTGAGCCAGTTCCACGCACCGGCCTTGTTTCGCCAACGCCTATCGGTCACCATAACCTGAATTCCCCTTACTCCGGTGGGGCCTTACTGACGGGGTCAATCCCCGGCCTTGGGCGGTTGGGTGGTATGCCACCCAACCCCATCCTGTATCAATCCGAGACACCACCATAGCAAAATCTGTACTTCCAGGAGGAGAATATGATATAATCCGATTATAAACAGGAGGATAGATATAAAAATGCAGGAAGGCTAGCGCGGAATAAGTGGTGCAGAAGGCTACACTATGTCACAAGGGGGGACACTGACATGTAGCAGGACGCTACACTGCATCGGCGGGTTTTCCCAAGGCGCGGATCTCCCCTCTTCAGCCGCCGGCAGACCTCACCGCACCACCGCCGGTGGCTGGCGCCGTTCAGGAATAGAGTTTGGCCACATACTCCCCGTACCCATTATAGAGCTGGGTGGGCACCCGCTCGTTGGTGCCGATGAGCTGCTCGGTGGCCTGGGACCAGCGCGGATGCGGGACCGCCGGATTGACGTTGGCGACAAAATCGTACTCGTCGGGGTTGGCGGTGTGCCAGAAGGTGGGCGGCTGCGCGGCGACGAAATCGATCAACACGATGGATTTGATGCTCTTGAAGCCGTACTTCCACGGGGTCACCAGGCGCAGGGGCGCCCCGTGCTGTTTGGGCAGCTCGTGGCCGTAGATGCCGGTGGCGATCAGGGTCAGCTCGTTGGTGGCCTCGGCCATACTCAGCCCTTCGTAATAGGGCCACGAGTACCAGGGCTGCCATTTCTGGCCGGGGGCCTCGTCGGGCCGGTAAAAGGAAACCAGGCGCAGGTACTTGGCCCCCGACAGGGGTCGGGCCAAGTCCACCAGGGCCTTGAGCGGAAATCCGGTCCAGGGCACGGCCATGGCCCAGGCCTCCACGCAGCGGTGGCGGTACAGGCGCTCCTCCAGCGGCAGTTTGCGCACCAGTTCGTCGAAATCCCAGACCTTGGGGTTGTTCACCAGGCCGCGAATCTCCACCTGCCAGGGATGGGGTTTGAAATCGGCCACCTTCTCGCGCACCGCTTCCTTGTCGGTGGTGAACTCGTAAAAATTATTGTAGGAGGCGGCCACCCCTTCCGCGGTGAGGGCCCGGTCCAGGGTGTAGGCCGGGTTGCATTTGGCCGGGTACAGGGCCGCACCTTCCTCCGCCCCAAGCAGGGCCGGGCCAGCGACCAAGCCCAGGCCGGCGGCTCCCAGTTGTTTGAGAAACCTGCGGCGGTTGAGGTACACCGCCTCGGGCGTGGCCAGCCGCTCGGGGAGTTCCCAGCCTGGCGGGATGCGGATCAGGGGCATATGCGCTCCTTTCGGCGAGGGTGGGAAAGGGTGACGAACGACAGACGCCAGAACCCGGCCGCAGATCCACCGGCCCTCAGGACTTCAGCAGCTCGTGCCCCTCGGCCCGCGCCACGTAGGTGGCCACGGTCAGGTCGCCGGTGACGTTGAGGGTGGTGCGGCACATATCGAGGATGCGGTCCACCCCCAGGATCACCGCAATCAGCGAGGGCTCCACCCCGATGGTGGCCAGCACCACCACGATGAAGGGGATGGACCCCGAAGGCACGCCGGCGGTGCCGATGCCGCCCAGGATGGCCATGTACGCCACCATCACCTGCTGCACCAGGGACAGATGCACCCCGGCCAGTTGCGCCAGGAAGAGCACCGTCACCCCTTCGTAGAGGGCCGTGCCGTTCTGGTTGGCGGTGGCGCCCACCGTGAGCACGAAGCTGTTGATCTGGCGCGGCACCCCCAGGTTTTCCTCCGAGACCTTGAGGGCCGTGGGCAGGGTGGCGTTGGAGGAGGAGGTGGAGAAGGCGGTGAGCATCACCGTCTTGATGCGGCGGAAGAAGTCGAGCGGGTTGAGCTTGGAGAGGAAATACACCGAGAGCGAATAGACCCCAAACATATGCAGCGCCAGGCCCAGCAGCACCGTGGCCACGAACCAGCCCAGCGCCGCCAGCAGGTCCAGGCCGAAACGGGCGGTGTTGGCAAAGAGCAGACAGGCCACCGCGTACGGGGCGAAGCGCATGGTCAGGTCGATGAGCTTCGCCGACAGTTCGTACAGCCCCTGCAGGGCGTTCAGCAAGGGGGCGACCGTCTCGGCCGGCACCAGGGTGGCGGCCAGGCCCAGGGCCAGGGCGAAGAACATCAGGTGCAGCATATTGGGGGTTTCGCTGGAAACCGCGGCCACCGGGTTGGCGGGCACCAGGGTCTTGACCACCTGCAGGAGCGGCGCGTCCGTGGCGGCGGGTTTCTTGAGCGCGTCCTCCACCCGCTTGCCCGCATCGCCCCCGTACCGGGCCTGCAGGGCGGCGGCGGTTTCCGGGCTGATCCGCTCGCCCGGACGGATGGTGTTGGCCAACCCCAGCCCGATGAGCACCGAGATGCCCGAGATAACAAAGGTGTAGGCAAAGGAGCGCAGGCCCACCCGCCCCAGCCGCCGCAGGTCGCCGATGCCGGCCACCCCCACCACCAGGGAGGAGAAGACCAGCGGCACCACAATCATCAGCAGCAGGCGCAGGAAGAGCGCCCCCACCGGTTCGG
>JADZBP010000037.1 GCA_020852055.1 Candidatus Latescibacterota bacterium | reverse complement strand
TGGATCGGGGGCAGGGCGGGGTGATCGCCGAGTGTGAATGGGGCATCGACGTGCCCTACGCCAATGTGGAGGCGGTCTTCGACGAGTGGGAGCGGCCGCTCAGCTGAACTGCCGCCGCAACGCCTCCCAGTGTTCGTCAAGCCAGCGCAGCGGCGCCTCGGCCTGGCGGGAGAAGAAGCGGAAGCGCTGGTCGGCGGCGACCTTGGCCATGCCTTCGAGGCGCATGGAGATCCAGCGGCCGGCAAAGGCGCGGGGGATGGCGTCCAGTTCGGGCGGGGTCAGGGGCGCGATTTCCTGATAGGCGCGCAGGAAGGCGGCGCAGCGGTTGGGGTCGAACTGGGCGGCGTCGGTGAGCGACCAGATGTCCGAGGGATCGAGATGGCGGGGCAGGGTGGCAAAAAAATACAACCCGTCGGCCACGTCGCGGCAGCGCGCGCCCGGCACCGCCCAGTCCAGGTCGAAGACGCCTACTACCTGACCTTCCGCGCCGAAGAGCAGGTTGGCCGGGGTGTAGTCTCCGTGGATCACCCAGCCTTCGAGGGGTGCGTACGCAGCGCCGGCATAGTGGTGTTCCTGCTCCTCCACCCGGGCGAGGAAACGATCCACGAGGGTCCCTTCCTCCGGGGTGGTCGCCAAACCCTGGACCGCCAGCAGGTTCTCCCGCTGTAGTTGCGGGTCGTCCATGCGCCCGCTTGTTGCCGCGGAAAAACCCAGGCTGGTGTACTGGGCGATGGGCTCGGGCGGGCCGGCTGGCTGGTACGCCGCGGCAGCCAGGTGAAAGCGGGCGAGGGTCTGGGCGGCGCTGGCCAGTTCGCCGCGTGCCTGCGGGTCGAAGGGCTGTCCAGCAATGAAGGGATACAACTCGTACACCCCCTCTGGCCGGCGCAGCCAGCGCTCGCCGGCGGTGGTCTTCAGGGCGCAGACCGTGGGGAGGCCGCGGGCGACCAGGTGGGCGCGCAGACCGTGGTCAAAGGCCAGGCGGGCCTCGCCCGAGGTGCGGGCCCCCCGGCGGCGCAGGAAGAACCCGCCCTGGCTGGTGGCAACCTTCCAGGTGCGGCCCGCAGTGCCGCCAGCCAGCACCAGTTCCAGCAGGTCGCCCACCGCGTAGGCGGCCAGCACCTGGCGGGTTTCACTCCCGGGCATGTTAACGTTCCACCTTTACGCCCCAGGGCCCCTCGACGTAGGGGAAGCGCTCCTCCACGTCCTCGGCCAGCTCCACCCCCAGGCCGGGGCCAGCGGGCAGTTCCAGGTACCCGTCCTTGATCCGGGGCGGCTGGCGCAGCATCTGCCACTGCAGGGGGCCCTGGAACATGTTCACCTCCAGCACCTTCGGGAAGGGCAGGGCTGCCACCAGGTGGGCGTTGGCCATGGTCATCAGGCCGTTGTGCCAGTTGTGCGGGCACATGGGCACCCCGAATTCCCAGGCGCGGCGGGCGATGCGCATACCTTCGGTCAGGCCGCACCAGCCGCCGTCGGCCTGGACGATGGCGTAGGCCCTGGCGGCCAGGTACGGCTCGAACTGCTCGACGGTGGTGTACTGCTCCCCGCCGGTGACGGGCAGCTTCACTGCCGCGTTGAGCCGGGCATAACCCTCGACATCGGTCTGGGGGATGGGTTCCTCGAACCAGGTCCAGCCCATCTCGTCGAGGGCCTGGGCCACCTGCAGGGCCTGGGCCTCGCTCAGGCGCTGGTTGCCGTCCAGCATCAGTTCCATGCGTTTGCCCACCGCCTCGGTCACCTGGCGCAGCAGGGCGATGAAACGCGGCACCGTGACCCCGGCCCACTCCCAGTGGGTGCCGATGCGCATCTTGAAGGCGGTGAAGCCCGCCTCGGCGTACCCGACGGCCTCGTCCACCACGGACTCGGGCCGGTTTTCCCAGTCGTAATTCACCCCGCCCGAGGCGTAGAGCCGCACCCGGTGCAGGGGCTGCTGCCCAGGGAGGGCCAGCAATTCGGCTACCGGGCGTTTGGCGAGGCGGCCGCGCAGATCCCACAGGGCGGCGTCGATGCCGGCCACGGCCGTATCCACCGGGGCGTTGAGGCCCACCGGGCGCGGGGCCAAATCGGTTTCGCGCGGGTCGCGGCCCAGCAGGCCGGGGGCGAGGCGCTCCACCTCGGCGCGGATGCGGGGCGGGTCGCCGTAGGCGCAGGCCTCGCCGATGCCGCGCAGGCCCTCGTCGGTGTCGATGACCACCACCGCGGCGTCGGCCTTGGGCACCAGGAAGGTGGCGGTGCGCCACTGGCGCTCCGGTTCGTGGGGGCGGGACAGGCACAGGGTGCGAATCTTGGTGATCTTCATGGAGGGCTCCTATACGAAAGCCAGGACGTGGATGAGAGATTGAGCGTTGGCGGCTGGATCTGAACAGTCAGTATGCCCCGAACCGCCGCGCCGTCTCGTACATTGCCAAGACATTTTCGGTCGGTGAGTTGTCCTGCAGTTCGTGCGTCGGGGCGAAGCAGTACCCCCCGGCGGGCATCATCGTCTCCAGCGTCTGGCGGCAATAGGCGACTACCTCCGGTGGGGTGCCGTAAGCCACCGGGCCGGCCGTGCTGATGCAGCCGTGGAAAGCCAGCCGGCCGCCGAAGCGCGACTTCAGGTACGCAGGGGCCATTTCCCTCGCCTCCGGTTGCAGCGTATCCACCGCGGTGACGCCCATCTCGATGAAGTCCTCGTAAGCCCAGCTGCTGGAGCCACAGGTGTGCACCATCACGTGGATGCCATAGCTTTGCGCCAGATCACAAAAGGGCTGGTATTGGGGGCGGATGTGTCGGCGGAAGAGTTCCAGGCTGATCAGCGGCCCGATCTGGGTGCCCAGGTCCTCTCCCAGCCACAGGAAGTCGATACGTCCCTTCGCTGCCTCGAGGGTTCGCGCCGTCACCTCCAGTTGGATGGACATCCGCCGTTGTGCCAGCAGCAATCCGGCCGGGTTGTCGGTGATCAGATCGACCAGCGTCTGTTCGGTGCCGCGCAGGAAGCCGTTGCCGTTGATGATGTCCCCGTACCCGGCCGCTCCGTTGATGGCAAATCCTTCGTTGGCGCTGAGCAGGGGGGGCACGGCGGCGTAGTCGTAGTCGTCGGGCGAAGGCAGCGGCCACCTCGCCACCTCCTCTTCGCTGGCATCCTGCAGCGGGAAGTCGCAGAAGTCCCAATACCCGCCCGAGTCGTGCTCGATCCACCGGGTCCGGTACCCCCACCAGGGGTTGACCTGTCGATCCGGGATCTCGGCATGTAAGGGCGGACCCACGTAGGGGGCTCGCACCGAGCGAAAGTCGACCCCCAACACACGCCGAAGCCCCTCATCGTCGATCGGAGCCAACCCGAAATGGGCTTTGAGCCGTCGATCGATTCCCGGATTGGCCTGGTAGTTGACCGGCACACGGTCGGGTTCGCGGTTACCCAGGGTGGTCAACACGCGCTCGCGAGAGGTCATCACTCGGGACATGGCAGGGTCCTTGATGAAGGGTCTTGAGGCCGGCAGGTCGAGCTGAAGAAACACTCACTTGGTCGCCATCTTTTCGACCAGCATCCGTATCATGGGGCTGATTCAGACTCCCTTTTTCCAGTATTCCCGCAGGTCGTAAAACTCCTTGAACATGACTTCGGCGATCGCGTCTGAAACGCCGATGCCTTCGGAATCGCCGTAGTTGAACACGATAAAACCACCTTCGGGTTTCGACCAAGTCTCAACGAGTTGCCTGGCCTCGGCGCGCACCGCCGCGGGGTTTTCCCCTGGCAAGGTCGCCTGGATATCGACCGTGGTCAGAAAGCAGACCTTGCCGGCAAACTCTTTCCCAAAGGATTGGATCCCGTAGGCTTGCGGCTGTTGCATGTTGAGCACATCGGCGCCCACCTCGATAAAGAAGGGGACAAAGTCGTTGACCCGGCCGCAACTGTGCAGGATCACGTGCCAGCCGTGAGCGTGGATCGAATCGAAGAGGCGCTGGTACCTGGCAAAGAAAAACTCCCTGAACACCGCCGCCGACACCAGGGTGTTGTTCTGGGTGCCCCAGTCATCCGTCAGGAAGACCCCGTGGACCCGGTCGCCGAAGCGCTTAGCCGCCTCGTCGAGGTGGGCGATCTTGAACTCGAGGATCATATCGAGCAGCCGGTGGATCTTCTCGGGTTCGAGGTAAAAATCCTCCAGCGTTCGGGCAAACCCGTGCAGCATGTGCAGACGCTCGAAGAGGTTGAAGTGGCTGGTGATGACCACGTACCGGTCTTTGGCGTCCTTGATGCCCTCTTCGATCCGGGCAAAGTAGAAGGGGTTGCGGGGATCGGGGGGACGGTAGGAGGGCAGGGCATGCCAGTCCTCGAGCGGATGGCCGACAACCTGGCCCATGTTTTTGAGCTCGGTTTTTTTCCAGATACAGCCCCAGTCGTCGTCGGCAGGGT
>JADZBP010000036.1 GCA_020852055.1 Candidatus Latescibacterota bacterium | reverse complement strand
CTCTATTTCTACCTTGTTCCTCATCAGCGCCCTGGTGATGATCGACCAAATGCACTTGCTGAAAACCAAGAACCTAGGGTTCGATCCCGAGCGAGTGATCGTCCTACCACGCCACAACGTGGATCTGGAAGCCTACGTACAAGAGTTGACCAAGAGCCCCCTGATCCGCAGCGTTTCCCTGTCCTTTCCTTCCGTGGGAAATTTGGGCAACACATGGGACGACAGCCTGGGTGTAGAGCGGTTCAGCATTGACTACAACTATCTGGAGACCCTCGGCATCCAACTGATCGAGGGCCGGAATTTCTCGCCGAGCTTTCCCTCCGATGAGACCGAAGCGGTCATTGTCAACCAGACCCTGGCAAACAAATGGGGCTGGGATCATCCCGTTGGCCGGCAATTGACCGGAGTTCACCTAGGCAAGGTGCGAGATCCCAGGATCATCGGCGTGATCAAGGATTTCCATCAATTCTCGTTGTTCAACCAGATCCCGCCGACTGTGTTGTGCCTCAACGCCTATGGACCGGACTATATCTCAGTCAGGGTAGCCCCCAAAGAGAAAGCCGCAGCCCTGGAGTTTTTGCGAACGACCTGGCAGAAGGTCTCTCCTGAGGTCTCGTATGCATTCAAACCGGTCCTGTTGGATGACCACTTCGCGCAATACTACCGGGAGGAAGAGCGCTGGGAGCGGCTCTTGGGCTACACCTCCTTCGCCGCCCTCTTCCTCTCCGGACTAGGGGCCCTGGGCCTCACCTCGCTGGCCATCGCCCAGCGCACCAAGGAGATCGGTATCCGCAAGGTGCTGGGCGCTTCGGTGCCCGGCATCGTGGCGTTGCTGTCCAAGGAATTCACCTACCTGGTGTTGATCGCCAATCTGATTGCCTGGCCCCTGGCCTGGTATGCCATGAACCGTTGGTTGCAGAGCGTCGCCTATCGGATCGAATTGGGGCCTGGGGTGTTTGTACTGGGCGGGGTGCTGGCGTTGGTGATCGCCTGGCTGACGGTGAGTTACCAGGCCATCCGGGCGGCGCGGGCCAATCCGGTGGAAGCGCTCAGGTACGAGTGAGAGGGGGTCCAAAGCGCAAAGAGGCGGGTCTCGCCCCTTCCTACTGGCTAGCAGTTGGATTGACCGGATCGCACGCGGCCAGCCCTTCAGCTCTGGCTGCGGCAAGCAGATCGTGGTCGCTGGCGACGAAGATGGGTAGGGGTAAGAGTTCCTCTTCCAGAGCCTGGCGGGCTACCATGCAGGTCGCCAGTTGGATGGCATCATAACCACGGAGACGGTGGCGCTGAGTCAATTCCACCGCCTGGTCTACTACGGGTCGGTCGAGCGCCAGGAGTAAGAAAGATTCGTCGGCGTCCTGGAGAAAGCGGCTGAGCGCCTGGTCGCGTTGTTCGATAGAGAGACCCTGGGGCATGCGTGTTTTGGCAGCAAGGGCTGCTGCCACTTCTGCCAGGGTTACTTCGGTCAGGAGGATGGCATGACCGCTGGAGGGTGCGGTGATCTGCCGAACCCAGTCACTGCCCAATTCGTCCGCGTAGCGTTTGACCAGGGCACTGGCGTCCAGGTAATAGACGCTCACACCTTGGGGCCTCGCTGGGCAACGACGATTTCACTGAGGGAAGCTCCGGCAGCTTGCTTCAGAGTCTGGCGGACTTTGTCGAGGGGGATTCCAGGAGTGATCCGGTGGCGCAAAACCTCTCCTAGAGGACGCAGCCGGCCCCTGGCCTGTAGCGCCTCGCGCACGGCCTCCGATGAGGATGCTTCCCGCGAGAGTGCTGATTCGAGGAGTTCGCAGCCCAGAACCTGGGGGTCTTTGCCCAGCTTGCGGGCCTTTTCAGCCAGCTTTTGGTAGACTTCCAGGGGAATGTCGATGGTCATGGCATCTACAGGCAGTTTGGGCGTCCTCTGTTCGACAAAATATACCAGCTTCTTGGGATGGAGACAATGCTGAACGAGGCCGGCATCATCATCGTCGAGGATCGGTTATATGCCGGAGATCAGGAATCGGCTTCTACAAGATGTTCCATGCTCAGTTCATAGCTTCTCGGGTGTGGCGGATGCGCTCTTCGAGATCTTCGATGTGTTTCTCGGGCAGTACCTCTTTGATCCTGGCATTCATCTCGCGGGCCTTCTCAAAAAGAAGATCACAACTGAGCTCCAGCGAGGCCAACACCTCAGTCCAGAACCTTTTGCGGAATTCGGACGAGTGGCAAGGTCCATCGGCGCCGTCGGCCAGTCTCTCCGGACAGATGATCATGAGTTCGTAGGGGTCGATGCCCAGATCAACCGCCCGAGCAGCGACGGCCTCCCGCTTCTCCCAATTGTCGAACCAATGCTCGCCATAGTCGTTGTCCAGCGTAAACAGCCGGCCTACCCATACAACCGGATGCCACTCGCTCAGGCCGAGACAGTCCGCCAGCCGCCGGTATTCCTCGGTCACGAGAAAGGCGTCAAGTTCCTCGACGTATCTGAAGATCCGGAGCAGTCGCGGCACGGCTATTCGGAAATTCCGCTCTCAAGTGAGCAGTAATAAGGAGGCGTCCTCGCCTACCACACCTGACGCAGATCTAGTGAAAAGCCCGCAAGCATGGGTGCGCCTGAAATTGCCTCCGGATTCTCCATTACTTCAACTGATACCCCCGGGCGGTAGACGTGAACCCGTCGCTGTTCAGGGTCGATCAGCCAGCATAGTTGAGCGCCGTTGTCGAGGTATTCCTGCATCTTGCCCTGCAATAGAGACAAACTGTCTGTGTTTGAGCGCAATTCGATCACAAAATCGGGACACAGGGGTGTGAACTGTTGCCGCTGTTCTACGCTCAAGGATGCCAGTTGCGTCCGCCTGACCCAGGCCACGTCGGGCGAGCGCACCGCCCCATTGGGGAGATGAAATCCAGTGGAGGAATCGAAGATCACCCCCGTGCCATCGCTTCTGGCCCATACCCCCAACTGCACGGTGATCTCGGCGTTCCTCCGGCCAGTCTCTCCTCCAGTAGGCGGCATAATGACCAGTTCTCCCTCCGCGTTCCGCTCGATACGCAAATCGCGGTTGAGCTGCGAAAATCCATAGAGTTGTTCGTCGGTCAGTTCGAGCACGGGCCGCAGTTGGAGAACCACCGGCGCCTGTCCGGCTTCTCGATCGCGAGTTAGGGCTTCCACAGTCTGTTTGCGCTCCCACATATCAGGGTGCGGATCGCAGTGCCTGCCACGCTGTAAATATACAAAAACCCCTTCACTCCCCCACCCGGCACACCAGCCCCTTCAGGTACCCCGCCTCGGGGAAACTGAGCAGCACCGGATGGTCCGGGGCCTGGCCGAGCCGCTGCAGGATCTGGGCCTCGCGGCCGGCGTCGAGGGCCGCGTCGGCCACCACCTTCTGGAACAGATCGAGCCCCACCTGCCCCGAACAGGAGAAGGTGAAGAGCACCCCTCCGGGCCGCAGCATCTTGAAGGCCAGCAGATTGATATCCTTGTACCCGCGGCAGGCCCGGTCGAGCTGGTGTTGTGATTCGGCGAATTTGGGCGGGTCGAGCACGATCAGGTCAAAGGAGCGGCGGCTGTCGCGGAACTGGCGCAGCACCTTGAAAACATCCCCCTCGATCTGCTCGTGGTCGGCGGTTTCGAGGCCATTGAGCGCCAGGTGCCGGCGGCCCAGTTCCAGGGCGGCACTCGACTCCTCCACCTCGGTCACCCGCGCCGCCCCTCCCTGCAGGGCCCAGACGGCAAAGGCCCCGGTATAGGCGAAGCAGTTGAGCACCTCGCGGCCCTGCGCATACTGGAGCAGCAGGCGGCGGTTGTCGCGCTGGTCGAGGTAGAAACCGGTTTTGTGGCCGTGGCGCACATCGACCAGGAAGCGGGATTCCCCCTCGCTGACCTCGATCAGTTCGGGTGGCTCCTCGCCCCAGAGCAGGCCGGCGCGGGGTTCCAGGCCCTCTTTGGCGCGCACCGTGGCCTCGGAACGCTCGTAGACGCCCTTGCAGGGATAGAGCTCGCTGAGGGCGGCGACCACCTCCCCCCGGTGCAATTCGGCCCCGGCGCTGAGGAACTGGCAGACCAGGTAATCCCCGTACCGGTCCACGATCACCCCGGGCAGGCCGTCGGCCTCGGCATTGACCAGGCGGCAGGCGCTGATGGCCCGCAGCGAGGCCACCTGCTGCCGCAACTGCAGGGCCAGGCGCAGGCGGGCGCGGAAGAAGCTCCCGTCCACCGCCAAGCCCGGATCAAAACTCCACACCCGCGCCGCGATCTGCGACTCCGGCGAAAAGGCGCCCAGGGCCAGACGGGTCCCGTCGGCCGAGCAGATCATCACCGTCTCCCCGGACCGGGCCTCGCCTTCGAGGCGCTCGACGGCCCCGGAAAACACCCAGGGATGGCGGCGCAGGATGGACTTCTCCCGGCCGGGTTTCAGTTGTAGCGTGGGCATGGACCCTCGATGTCGAGAAGAGTGGACTTCAGGGCGCTTCGGCGGCCCCCAGGTGGAGACGGCGCTCCAACTCGGCGTACCCCTGCCGGGCGGCCGGCTCAGGGGCCAGCAGCGAGACGGCGATCCCCACCACAAAAGATAGGGGGATGGTGAAGATCGCGGGGTTTTTGAGGGGGAACCAGGCGCTGGCATGCTGGAGCAGATCGATCTGCACCACCGGCGAGAGGTAGATCAGCAGCATGGTCGAGAAGGCGCCGGTGAGCATGCTGGCCACCGCGCCCTTGGTGGTGAAGCGGCGGAAGAAGGTGGAGAGCACCAGAGCCGGGAAATTGGCGCTGGCGGCGATGGCAAAGGCCAGGGCCACCATAAAGGCCACGTTCTGACCTTTGAAGAGGATGCCCAACCCGATGGCGACCAGGCCCAGCACGATGGTGGAGACCCGCGCCACCCGCAGCTGCTCCTGCTCGGGAGCCGAGCCGCCGCGCACCACGTTCACCCACAGGTCGTGCGAGACCGCCGCCGCCCCCGAGAGGGTGAGGCCGGCCACCACCGCCAGGATGGTGGCAAAGGCCACCGCCGAGATGAAACCCATGAAGGGATTGCCGCCCACGGCCGCCGCCAGCAGCACCGCCGCCATATTGCCGCCCTTGTCGGCGTGTACGATCACCTCGCGGCCCACCAGCACCGAGGCGCCGAAACCGAGGATGAAGGTGACCAGATAGAAATAGCCGATGAGACCGGTGGCGTAGAAGACGGAGAGGCGCGCTGCCCGCGCGTCGGGCACAGTGTAGAAGCGCATCAGGATATGGGGCAGGCCGGCGGTGCCGAACATCAGCGCCAGCCCCAGGGAGATGGCGTCCCAGGGATTGTTGATGAGTTTGCCGGGACCCAGCGGGTTGGTATCCGGGTAGCGTTGCGCCGCGGCGGCGAAAAGTTTGAGCGGGCTGAAGTCGAACTGCAGCAGCACCAGCCCGGCCAGCAGGGTGGCCCCGCCCACCAGCAGCACCGCCTTGATGATCTGCACCCAGGTGGTGGCGATCATGCCGCCAAAGAGCACGTAGAGCAGCATCACCAGGCCCACCAGCACCACCGCCAGTTCGTAGGGGATGCCGAACATCAGCCGGATCAGGTTGCCGGCCCCCACCATCTGGGCGATCAGATAGAAGCAGATCACCGCCATGCCGCCGATGGCCGCGGCGATGCGCACCGGCCGCTGCCCCAGGCGGTAGGCCACCACGTCGGCAAAGGTGAAGCGGCCCAGGTTGCGCAGGGGCTCGGCGATGAGGAACATCACCAAGGGCCAGCCCACCAGCCAGCCCACCGAATAGATCAACCCGTCGAAGCCGGACAGCGATACCAGCCCGGCGATGCCCAGGAAGCTGGCGGCGCTCATGTAGTCGCCAGCCAGGGCCAAGCCGTTCTGGCCGGCCTTCACCTGCGAGCCGGCGGCATAGTATTCGGCGGTGGTGCGGGTGCGGCGCGCGGCCCAGAAGGTGATGCCCAGGGTGGTGGAGATGAAGAAGAGGAAGAAACCGATGGCAGTGCCGCTAGGTTTGCCCAGCAACTCGACGAAAGACGCGCTATCCTGCACGGTCCCCCCTACCTGCCCTTGAGGGCGCGCACGCGCGGATCGTAGTGGGTATTGGCCCACCAGATGTAGATGCCCGTCAGCACCCAGGCCGAGACGATCACCAGCGCCCCGAAGAGCATGCCCACACTCAGGCCCTCACCCAGCAACTGGCCCATCAAGGACTTGTCGAAGGCGATGAGCAGGATGAAACCGAAATAGATGGCCAGCATCGCCACGGTGAGGGGCAGGGCGACGCGCCAGCGGCGGGCCGCCAGGTCTGCCAGGGCCTTCTCGGCAGCCGGGTCGATCATAGGGTAGCCTCCTTGGGGAGGGGATAATATACATCCGCCCAACCGGGAGGCCAGCATTTTATAGGGCGACCGAGAGCACCCCTCCCACCACCAGATTGTGGCCGGTGACATAGGCCGCCTCGTCGGAGGCGAGGAAAAGCGCGGCCCAGGCCACGTCGCGGGGCAGCCCGGCCCGGCGCAAGCGCGGCGCTTCGGGGGCGGCGGTCGGGGCTGGAGCGGGCGATGCGGCCGCTGGCGCCGGGGCCGGAGCGCCCGGGTCGTGGGCGAAGCGGGGTTCGAGCTGGTCGCTGTTGGCCCCCAGCGCGGTGGCGATGCCACCCGGGCTGATGGCATTGGCGCGGATGTTGTGGTCGGCGTACTCGGCGGCGATCTGCCGGGTCAAGCCGATGAGGCCGGCCTTGGAGGCGGCGTAGGCCGCGTAGTTGGCCCAGCCGTACATGCCCTGCAGGGAGGCGATATTGACGATGCTGCCCCCGCCGCGCGCGATCAGGTGGGGCACGGAGAAACGGCAGGTGCGGTACGCGCTGGAGAGGTTGACATCGAGCACCCGCTGCCAGCGCTCCGGCTCGGTGTCCACCACGCTGCCGGTGATATCCACCCCGGCGCAGTTGACCAGGATGTCGAGGCCACCCCAGCGGCGGACGGTCTCGTTGACCAGGGTCGCCACGTCGGTGTCGCTGCTCACGTCGGTGGGCACCAGCAGGGCCTCGGCCCCTCCGGCCAACAACCCGTCCACCAGGGCCTTGCCCTTGCGGGTGTCGCGGTCAGCCACCGCCACCCGCGCCCCGGCCTCGGCAAAGAGTTCCACCGTGGCCCGGCCGATGCCATTGGCCCCCCCGGTGACCATCGCCACCTTGTCCTTCAGTCGCATAGCGTCTCCTCAGGGTATCAGCGCAGCAGCAGCAGTTTGCCGGTCCAGCGCTGGCCAGCCACCTGCACCTCGTAGAAATATACCCCGCTGGCCGCCCCCTGCCCATGCTCATCGAGTCCATCCCACACCACTGTCCGCACCCCGCTCCCCTGGGCCTGGTGGACCAACTCGCGCACCAGCCTGCCCTGACCGTCGCGCACCTGTACCTGCACCATCCCGACGACGCCCACCTGGTAGCGAATGGCCGCCTGGGCGTTGAAGGGATTGGGGTACACCAGCGGTTGGTCCGGCAACACCCCCGCGGCGCTGCCCCCCAATTTGAACACCCCTCCCCCCTCGCTGCGGGCAAAGACCTGGCGGCTCCCCTCCAGGGCCAGGGTCGGCAGGGCCTGCCAGCCCTGGCCCTGGTCGCGCAGTACCGCCGGCGCCTCGGTCCCGGTGTACGCGGCCACCAACTCCGCCGGCCCGGTCTGCGCCGCATCGAATTCCAGCCCCTGGGTCACCCCCTCCTCGCGGACCAGCACCCACGCTCTGGCGCGCAGTTGCGGGAAGGAGACCTGCCACTGCCCGTCGGCGCTGGCCACCGGCGCCGAACCCGGCCCCACCAGGTGGGCGGCCAGGGACCGCGCCACCTGGCCGGTGTTGCCCGCCAGGTCCACCCCGAGGGCCTCGACCCGCAGCTGCGGGTCCCGCAATTCCACGTACGCGCGGTACTGCCCGTCCCGCGCCTCGGTGGCCACCGCCTGCCCGTTCACCCGCAGCAGGGGCGGCCCCTGCAGGGTTTCGTCGGCCCCCAGGCGCAGCTCGATCCCGGCGCCATAGGCCGCCTCGGTGAGCCACAAGCGGGGCGGGGTCTGATCGGCCAGCGCCGGGATAGGGTCAACAGGCGCTGCCGGCGTCGGGGCCGGCACCACCGGCACCCCGGCGGGCTCGGGGGACGGATCACCCGGCGCCGAGTCGACCACCGGGGCGGGAGCCGGCGCCTCGGGCAGGGGCGCCCCCTGCACCTCCAGCCGGGCCTCGGCCTGGTTGCCCCAGGGGGAACGGACCCGCAGCACCAGCGCAAAACTGCCCGATTCGCGCACCCGCAGCAGGCGGGCCGGCGCGTCCAGGGTCACAGCAGCTACCGCCGGAATCTCGGCGCTCCAGACCAACTCCTCGGGGGCGAAATCCCCCTGGATATAGGAATCCAGATCCAGGGCCAGTTCGCCGCCTGCCGCCAGCACCAGGCGCGGGAAAGGCAGCAGGGTGAGGCGGGGGGCGCGCACGTCGACGACCAGGGAAAGCTGCCGCCGCTCGGTCCCCAGCAGGGCCTGGGCGTAGAACACCTCCCGGCCGGGTTGCGCGGCGCGGGCGTCGAGGTACAGGCGGCGAGTGGCCGGGTCCAGCCGGGCCACCAGCCTTTTGCCGCCGCGCAGCGACCACGCGATCTGCTCCGCTGCCCCCTGGTGAACCCAGCGGTCGGCCACTAGCGCAGAATCGATGCGGCCGGCCACCACCTGGTGGGTGAAGGAATCGTCGATGGCCAGGCTGCTGGCGGTCGGGACCGGGCTGGTCACCGGGGCCCCCGCAGAGTCGGCGGGGGCTGCCGCCGGTGGCAGGGCGATGGGCCCCTCCTCGGCGATGGGATCGAAGGGCGCTGCGGGCACCTCCTCCCGGGCAACGGGATCGGGCAGAGCCGGCAGCGGGTCGGCGGTGACCGGCGCAGGGTCTGTGACCGGCCCAGGCGATGCGGTTTCCACCACCTCGGCCACCACCGGGTCGGCGGCGGCAGACTCCACCTCGGGG
>JADZBP010000035.1 GCA_020852055.1 Candidatus Latescibacterota bacterium | reverse complement strand
TCTCGCCCTTGAGCTTGTGCCGCAGGAAGGGGAAGGTGAACCCGGCGAAGTTGGACCCGCCGCCGAAACAGCCCACCACCACGTCGGGCAGGGCTTCGCCGGCCTTCTGCAACTGCAATTCGGCCTCGAGGCCGATGACGGTCTGGTGCAGCAGCACGTGGTTGAGCACCGACCCCAGCGCATAGTGGGTATCGTCGCGGCTGACCGCATCCTCCACCGCCTCGGAGATGGCGATGCCCAGCGAGCCCGGCGAATCGGGGTCCGCTTCGAGAATCTTGCGGCCGGCGGCGGTCTGGGGGCTGGGGCTGGGCAGCACCTTGCCGCCGTACAGCTCCATCACCGCCTTGCGGTAGGGTTTCTGCTCGAAACTCACCCGCACCATGTACACCTGGCATTCGAGGTCGAAATACTGGCAGGCGAAGGACAGGGCCGTACCCCACTGCCCGGCACCGGTTTCGGTGGTGAGTCGCTTGATGCCTTCCTTTTTGTTGTAGTAGGCCTGAGCCACCGCGGTGTTGGGTTTGTGGCTACCCGTGGGGCTGACCCCTTCCCATTTGTAGTAGATACGCGCCGGGGTGTCGAGGGCCTTTTCCAGGCGGCGGGCCCGGTACAGGGGGCTGGGGCGCCACAGCGCGTACAGGCTGCGCACCTCGTCGGGGATCTCGATCCAGCGCTCCCGCGACACCTCCTGCTGGATCAGCGCCATCGGGAAGAGCGGCGCCAGCGCCTCGGGGCCCACCGGCTGCCGGGTTCCCGGGTGCAGGGGCGGCGGCATGGGGGTCTTGAAGTCGGCCTGGATATTGTACCAATGGGTGGGGATCTCGGCGTCGCTCAGGAGGATCTTGGTCGCTTGCATGGACTCACCTTTCTAGATGGAGGAAACCTTGACCCGGCGCCCCGTGGCCACCGACTTCTCCAGCGCCTCCAGCGCGGCCACCGGGGCCAGCATACTCTGGAGGGTCTCGGGGCTCTTGCCGCTTTTGAACATGCCGGTAAATTCGCGCACCCCGGTCAGGTAGGGGCTCTGGTCGTAGGTGATGGCGCGGTCGAGGCGGCCCTTCTCGCCGATAACGCTGACATGGAACTGCGCCCCGCCGGCGCCGATGAGGTTCATCACCCCCAAGGCCCCGCTGGCGAAACTGAGCACCGCCTCGTGGTTCTTGCCGGCGCCTTTGACCACCTGGGCGTAGCCCAGTTCGTACCCGAGCAGGCGCAGGATCATATCCACCTGGTGGATGCCGTAGAAGAAGATGCCGCCCCATTTCGATTTGATGTCGCAGGGGCCGCTGGTGATCACCGCGTCGATGCGGCCCAGTTGCCGGGCTTCCTTCTGCAGGGTGCGGAAGGTCTCCTGCTTGGGCAGGGTCGAGAAGGAGCAGACCGGCACCTTCAACTCGGCGGCCCGGGCCAGGAAGCGCCGGCCCTCGGCGAGGCGGTAACAGAAAGGTTTGTCGATGAAGAGCGGGACCCGCGCCTCGAGCAGGGCCTTGGCGGCGGGCAGGTGCAGCTTGCCGTGGCGGTGGTCCACCACCGCCCCATCCACCTGGCCGATCAACTCGGCGGGGTTTTTGATGATCTGCGGGATCTGCCCCACCTCGGCGGCCTTGAGGGCAAAGGCCCTGGTCTCGCCCCAAACATGGGTGACCTGGGCGCCGCGGATCCGCTTCTCCACGTTGACCACTTTGGCGATGGAGGCCGTATGGCTGTTTTCGGCGCCGATGATACCGATTTTCATCTCTTCACCTTCTTCTCAAAGGGCCACAGCTTGAGGGCCGTCCGGCCCAGCACCCACTCGAGGTCCTGAGGGGCGATGAACTTCATCTCGTCGCGCACCACCGAGAGCGGTTGGCCATAACTGGCCTTGGCCAGGCACATGGGCCAGTCGGTCCCCCACATGATGCGCTGCGCGCCAAAATGCTGGTACACCTCCTCGACCAGGCCGTGGGTATCCTTCCAGGGATACGCTGCCGCGGAAAGGGACCAGGTGTGGCTGATCTTGACGTACACCCTGGGGTAACGGGCCAATGCCAGCAGGAGCTGACGGCCCTCGCGGTCGTCGGGGCGGCAGTCGGCCATGTGGTCGATCACCACATCGAGTTCCGGGTGCTGCTCGAGCAGGGGGACCAGATCGGCCAGGCGCGAGGGACCGGTGAGGAGCAGGAAGGGCACCTTCAGCGCCTGGGCCCGGGACAGGATCGGCGCCATCAGGGGGCCCTTGAACCAGTCCCCCGAAGCGTCGGTGGAAGGGCTCAGGCGCACCCCGTGGAGGCCCTGGTCCTCCACCCAGCGGCTGAGGTGGTCGGGAGCGGCCGGATCGAGGGGGTTCACCCGGCCCACCGCCATGAACTTGTCGGGATAACGGGCGATGGCGTCAGCCACATACCGGTTGTCCCAGCGATAATAGATCACCTGCACCAACACCGTCTTTTCCACGCCGCCGGCGGCCATGGCTTCGAGCAACATTTCGGGGGTGCGGTCTTCGGCGGGTGGATTGGTGGTTTCGGGGGCCCAGGGATAGGCGGGGTCGTTCTTCCAGATATGGACATGCGGATCGACGATGCGCACGCGTTTCCTTTCGGCGAGGGGTGGGGCGTTCACCGGTGAAAGGTGGAAAATAGCCCCAGCCCTGTCAAGCAGAACGGGCTAACGCAGGTCGCGGATAAAACGGGCCGCGTAGGAGCGCACCTGTTTGTCGTTGAGCACGTGGAAACGGCGCAGCCGATCCACGGTGGAGGGCGAGAAACGCTTGAGGGGGATGTAGACGATCTGGCGGCCCAGGCGGCGAGCCAGCTGCCGCCACGAGGCCAGGGGCGGATGGGGCGCCACCAGGGCCACGCGCGGCTCGGTGGAATGGAAGAGGGCGGCAGCCAGCAGGCGCTCCTCGAGGGTGCGGGCAAAAGCGAAGCGCTCGTCGGTCCAGACATCGGGGATGGCCCGTGGCGGGTAGAGGAAAAAACACCCCCCGTACATCGACTGGCCGATGCCTGGCCCCACCATGTTCTGCAGAAAGGGGGTGGCGTAGAAGCAGAGGGTGGATTCCCCGGCGTGTTCGGCGTACCAGGTGGTCCGCCAGGTATAGCGGTCGGGTTTGGCCGGGCTGTCGAAGAGGAAGACGGCGATCTCGATCTGGCCGCGGGCCGGCGGGATCTCGCGCACGTACAGGCCGCCCCGGTGCCAGTTGCGCAGGGTCTCGCGCATGTCCAGCCCGTCCTTGAGGGAGGCGGTGAACTTCTCCACCCGCGCCTGCTGCTCCCCCAGCAGCACCCGGGCCTGCGCCCGCACATGCTGCTGGAAGCTCTCGATGCGCCTATCCTCGGGCGGATAGGAGCACTGCCCGTAGGGATCCCACTGGGCTGCCCAGCCTTCCTGCTCGGGCGGTGGCGGCTGCGGCCGCAGGGGCAGCGAGCGCCAGTGGCGCGGCCCGGCCTGCAGGCGGTCCCGGAAGGGCCGCACCTGACCGTCGAGGTCCACCAGCTTGCCCATACCCAGGCGCAGGTCCTCCAGTTGGGAGGGCATACGCTGCGGGGGGTACTCGCGGGCCACCTCGATGAGGGCCAGGGCGAAGTCGTCGCCCACCACCTGTTTGGCCGCCAGACCCAGGTTGTAGAGGTCGGGGGCCAGGCGCCCCTCCAAGAGGGTCAGATTGCGCACGTATTTGAGCAACAAGCCCAGGCACTGCGGGGTGAGCCAGTGCCGGCCCAGGTCCTGCTCGTAGATCCAGGCGTCGCGGGCCTCCAGCAGCAGGGCCTTGACCCCGTCCACCCCCAAGGAGCTCTCCCCCATCAACTCGGCGCGCCGGTGTTCGTACAGGTGGGTGAGGAAGGGCAGCTCCCCCAGCGCAAAGTACACACTCTCCTCGGCCACGCGGCACAGCTGCACCAGGCCCGGGGTGGGATAGGGCTGGACAAAAGGCGCGCGGGCCTGGTACGCCTGCCGGACCCAGGGCCAGTCGGCCGCCGAGCAGACAAAGACGATGCGTTCGTATTCGAGTTCGAGACAGTGGAGCTGGTAGGCCATGTAGCGGAGGCGATCCAGATGCTGGCTGCCGGCGGCGGGCTCGGGTAAGGAGGGCAGCAGCGCCGCCAGGTATTTTTCGAGGGAAAGCTGCTTCAGGGCATAGGGGTCGGGCAACTGCGCCTGCGGCGGCTCGTACGCCGGGACCTCGAGATCGACCCAGGCCCGGTCGATGCCCTGCTCCAAGGCGTGGCGCAGGGCGGCGATCACCCCTTGGCAGGGATCGATGGGCACCAGACTGTACGCCCCCTGTAGATCGGGCTCGGCCTGCAGGGCTACCGAAATCTGAGGCAACAGGCCCACCCCCCGTTCCACGGCATTGGCGAAGGAGGGGGGCAGGGGCAGGGCGAGGCAGTCGAAGGCTTGGTCGCGCAGGCGCCGCCGCACCTCAAGGGCAAAGTCGCCGCTGCCGTAGACCACCGGCAGCACCCAGAGGCGGGGGCTCAGTTCGAGCATGGGGTTCACGGGTGGAACCTTGGATCAGTTGGACTCATCGTCGCGCCCGGGGCGCAGCGGATCGTCCTCCTCGAAGAAGAAGTCTTCCATACCCCGCGGTTCGGGCTCCTCGCCCAGGGCGTAGCGGCGTTCCTGGGCCACCCGCTCCAGATCGAGGGCCTCGGGGCCCAGCACCCGTTCCACCGCCTCCTGCCACGCCGCATCCGTGGCCAGTGGGTGGCCCTCCTGCTGGGCCAGGCGTTTGAGGGCGTAGCGCACGATGTGGATGCCGTCTCGAGGCGAGAACTCGAGGTCCAGCGCATGCGAGCGCTGGAGAAAACCAACGGTCATCTCGAGCAACTGGTCCTCGGCGAAGGGCAGATGGTAGCGGAGGGTGGCCCGTTCGTCGGCGCGGTTGGGGAAACCCACCTCCAGGGTGGGTTGGAGGCGCGAGAGGATGTAGTCGGGGACCTCGTAGGTGGACTCGTCGTCGTTCATGGTGACGCAGCAGCGGAAGTCGGCGTGGGCGGGGATGGCGATGCCGGCGATCACCGACTCGACATAGCGCCGGTGGTCGAGCAGGGGCGCCAGGGAGGCCCAGCTCTTCTCGTTCATCCGGTTGCCCTCGTCGAGCAGGCAGATGCCCCCGCGCAACATGGCGGTAACCAGCGGCGAGGCGTGGTAGGCGATACGCCCCGACTCGGCCAGCACTGGGGTGACCAGCAGATCCTCGGGCCGGGTGTCGCTGGTGCACTGATAGATGTAGAGTTCCTGCTGCCGGCGCAGGGCCGCGGCCATACCCAGGGTGGTTTTGCCGATGCCCGGTGGCCCCACCAGGCGCGGCGCGAGGGGCAGGTCGCGGGCATCGACCACCAGCCAGCAGGCCAGCAGTTCGCGCAGGACCTCGGCCTGGCCGATCCACTCCTGGTCAGCGGGAACCGGGCGGCTCAGTTGGAGCTCCACGCCGCCGATCTTCGCTGTTCCGGGACCCGCGGCCATCGCTGTCTGCCTCCTTGCCAGATCGTCCTCCAGTCGGTATTTTGTGGCTGTTTTGCGCCCTAATCCCCTCCCCCCGCCTATCCCGAGAAAGCGCCCATGGCCCACCGCCCGATTTTTGCCCTGCGCACCGCCGGCGGGCTATGCGCCGGCGAGCAGTGGCTTTGCGACGGCGAGCAACCCATCGCCTGCCTCAGCCGCGCCCTCATCGAACAACCGGAGCAAAACTTACGGGATTTCAACCCAAACCTCAAGCCGCTGGAACTGCGCCAACTGCGGCTCTCGCCAGGGGGCCGGCCCCTGGTCGCCGGGGTGCAACTCTTCTGGAACCTGGGCACCCTCATCACCTCCGAACTGGTGGACCTGCGGGTGGAGGGGCACGAGAGCGAAAGGCTGATCCTCACCGCGTTCACCCGCGAGCCGGGGGGCGTGGCCACCTCGCGCCGGGTCCTGACTCTGAGTTACGACGCGGAACTGGGCTCCTATGTTTATGATTTCACCGCCCACCTCGAAATCCACAGCCCCGAGGTCTTCGACAACCCCCGAGATTTTGGCGGGGGCTCACACCTGACCCTCCAGTACAGCGACCCCTGGTACTGCGACGTGCCCGGCCCCACCGTCGCCTTCCCCGGCATGTGGCAGAAGCGCTACTCTCACCTGCTCGCCGAACAGGGCGAGGGCACGGTGTGGCAGATGCCGCTCAATCACCTGGCCACCGGCATCCCCAGCCCGCAATCCTTCCGCGAAAACGGGCTGCTGGTGCTGGGCCACGACCCGGGCAACAATCCGGCCTTCGAGTTCGTTGGCCCTACCGCCGGCCGCAGCGCCCTGGCGGTGTGCAACTGGGGCTACGACCTGCACCTCTTGGCCCGCTACACCCGCGACCAGCTCTACGCCCCCATCTGCGAGCGATTCCGCGTGCGCCTCTGCCCCGATGCTAAGGTCCGGGAGTTGCAGGCGGCGGCCGCACCCGTGCCCCGCATCGAGTATGGCGGCTGCACCGAGCTGCCCTTGTACGAACGGCGCAGCAGCTTCGCCCGCAGCCAGCGCCTCGACCAGCCCACCGAAGGCCCCACCGATCCCTGGCCCTGGCTGCCGCAGGGCGAGGGGGCCCGCTGGTGCCGCGACTTCGGCCGCAGCGACAACTGCTCCCTGATGATCAGCAAGGAGAGCGCCGGACCCACCGAGTGGGTCATGGACCGTGAGGGAGACGGGGCCTGGACCCAGAAATGGACCCCCGCCATAGGTTTCAGGGTCTCGGTGTATCTCAAGACCCAGAAGGTGGGCGGCCGCGGCGCCTTCCTGGCCCTGCGCTGGGACGTACACAACGCCTACAATCCAGAACGCTACCCGTACCATTGCTCGCAGAAACTGATCGGCACTCACGACTGGACCCGGCTGGAGGTGGAGATCCACGGCCCGCCGCCGCCCGGCGTACATGCCCTGTGTCTCATCCTGCGCCAGGACGGTCCGGGCACCGCCTGGTTCGACGACCTGGAGGTCGAGGTCCTCTGAGACCCCGTCTCCCTTCCGTTCCCGCCACCGCATGACGAGGAGTTCTGCAGTGTTTGACCTGATCATCGCCAACGGCACCCTCATCGACGGCAGCCGCAGCCCGCGCCGCCGCGCCGACCTCGGGATCCGGGGAGACCGCATCGCCAAGGTGGGCGACCTCGCCAAGGACGAAGCCCGCGTGCGCCTCGATGCGACCGGCAAGATCGTCGCCCCTGGTTTTGTCGATGTACACAACCATTCCGACGCCTGGCTGCTGAAGATCCCCCACCTGCTGCCCAAGACCACCCAAGGGTTCACCACCGAGGTGATCATGGCCGACGGCATCTCCTATGCCCCGGTCGACCGCCTCACGGTGCACGACTGGATCTACTACATGCGCGCCCTCGACGCCCTGCTCTACGAGGAATACACCGGCTGGCAGAGCCTGGCCGAGTACATGGGTCGTCTGGACCGGGGCTGCGCCCAGAACGCGATCGCCCATCTGCCCTACGCCAACGTGCGGGTCCTGGCCCACGGCTATGGCCGCGCCGTGCCCGATGATTTCCAGATGGCCCAGATCCGGG
Source organism: Candidatus Latescibacterota bacterium (assembly GCA_020852055.1). Taxonomy (GTDB): domain Bacteria; phylum Latescibacterota; class UBA2968; order UBA8231; family UBA8231; genus SICG01. The sequence goes on along the minus strand of JADZBP010000035.1, from coordinate 17,388 downwards.
CGATGGTCGAGCAGGGCATGGCCGAAGGGGCCGTGGGTCTCTCCACCGGCATCGACTATATCTCGCAGTGTTTTTCGTCCACCGCCGAGCTGGTCGAGGCCGCCGCGCCCATGGCCGCTCAGGGGGGCTTGTACGTCAGCCACGTGCGCTACAAGAAAGGCACCCTCGAAGGGGTGAAGGAAGCGGTGGAGATCGGCCGGCGCGCCGGGGTGCCGGTGCATATCTCCCACCTCAAGGGCACCAGTCCCGAGCAGATCGACGCCATCCTCTCCTACATCGACAAGACGGCGGTACACGAGGTGGATTTCTCCTTCGATGTCTACCCCTACCTGCCGGGCTCGACCATGCTCAACTTCATCCTGCCCTACGAGGTCTGGGAGCAGGGCCCGATGGGGGTGCTGCCGCGCCTGCGCGAGCCGCAGATCCGCGCTCGCTTCGCCCAGGGCCTGGCTGCCTACAAGCTGGACCAGACCTTCATCGCCTGGCTGCCGGGCAAGGAGAACTCCCGCTACCTGGGCACGAGCCTGGCCGAATACATGGCCGCCGTGGGCAAGCCGGCGGCGGATGCCCTCTGCGACCTGCTCATCGAGGAGAACCTGGCCGTGCTCCTGGTTTTCCACTACGGCGACGACAAGCTGGTCTTCCCCTTCCTGGCCCACGAGAAGTACATGATGGGCACCGACGGCATCTACTTCCCCGACGGGGCGGTGCATCCGCGTATGTACGGTTCGGTGGGCCGGCTGCTGGGTTCGTGTGTGCGCGACCATCACCTCTTCTCCCTCGAGGACGCGGTGTACAAACTCAGCGCCTATCCCTCGGCCCGTTTTGGCCTCAAGGATCGCGGCCTGGCCGTGGAAGGGGCCTTTGCCGACCTGGTGGTCTTCGACGCGGCAAATGTGGCCGACCGTGCCACTTACAAAAACCCGCACCAGTTCTGCACCGGCATCGAGCAGGTGATCGTCAACGGCGTGCCCATCATCCGGGACGGCGCCGAGGTCGTGGATCTGCCCCGTCCGCTGCCGGGCCGGGCGCTCAAGTTCAAACGCTAACCCCCAACCAAGGAGCCGGCTTTCCCGATGAATCGTCCGCCAGAAAAGTTCCAGCGCGTTCCCGCCGAACAGCTCCGTGCCTATGCCGCCGCCTGCCTCAAGGCCGCCGGCATGCTCGAGGACCACGCCGATCAGTTGGCCCAGCTCTTGACCAACTCCGAGCTGCGCGGCGTGCGTTCGCACGGCATCCGCACCATTGGCGGATACTGCCCCACGCTCAAGAGCGGCCGCTGCAACCCGCGGCCCGAACTCAAGGTGATCCGCGAGACCGATACCCACGTCTACATCGACGGCGACGGCGGCCTGGGCTATGCGCCGACCATGCTGGCCACCGAGAAGGCCATCGCCAAGGCCAAGGTCAAAGGGGTGGCGGTGGGCGCCGCCTGCCATCTGGGCCACTACGGCTCGGCCGGGCACTACGTACACCGGGCCATGGAGGAGGGGTGTTTCGCTTTCTCGGTGCAGGGGGCCTTCCCGCAGTATTACGGCTCCAACAAGGACAAGCGGGCCGCCACCTACGGCAACCCGCCCCTATGTTTCGGCATTCCCGGCGACCAGGGCCCGCCCCTAGTGCTGGACGGGGCCACCTGCATCCTGGCCGACTATCAGCGCGGGCCAGAGTTCGAGGCCATCGAGGCGCAGATCCCCGCCGCCTTCTTCAAATCGATGGGATACACCGGTATCGCCACGGCGCTGGGCGGGGTCTTCGTCGGCCAGGGCCAGGAGGAGGCCAAGGCGGTGACCGAACGCTGGCACGGGGCGCGCATGGGCAGCTTCGTGTGGGTGATGGACATGGGGCTCTTCGCCCCGGCCGCCCAGGTGCGGGCCGGCGTGGACGCGCTGATCAGCCATGTGCGCGACGAGATGATTCCCCTGCCCGGGTACAGCGAGGCCACCTTGCCGGGCACCATGGAGTGGCGCAAGACCCAGGAATACCTCCGCGAGGGCATCCCCATGGCTCTCGAAGACCTGGAGCGGCTGCAGAAAACCGGCGAGGAGTTGGGCGTGACTGCGCCCTGGGCGTGAGCGAAATCCAGGGGCCCGGCCCGGCCAATCCCCTGACCGACGGGCCCCTGCTGCCGGCCATCCTCCGCCTCAGCTGGCCGATGATGCTGGGGAATTTCCTCCAGACCTCGTCCAGCATCTTCGACATGATCTTTGTCGGCCGGCTGGGGCCCAACGCCATCGCCGGGGTCTCGATGAGCGGGGCCATCATCCAACTGGTGATGACCCTGGTGATCGGCATCGACATGGGCATGCGCGCCATGGTCTCGCGCTTCTACGGGGCGCGCGACCTGGCGATGACGCGGCGGGTGATCGGCCAGGCCCTGCTGATGGCCGGCGTGCTCTCGGTGCTTTTGGCCCTCAGCGGGGAGTTGTGGCGCGACGATCTGCTGCGGCTCATCGGCGCTTCCCCCGAGGTGGTAGCCCAGGGCAGCGCCTATCTGCAGATCTTCTTTCTCGGGGTGTCGGCCACGGTTTCGCTCTTCTTCACCAGCGGCATCTTACAAAGTATCGGCGACGCCCACACCCCGATGCGGCTGGGGGCAGTATCCTTTGCCGCCAACATCCTGCTGGCCCCGCTCTTCATCTTTGGCTGGGGCCCCTTCCCCGCCCTCGGGGTACCCGGCGCCGCCCTGGCCACGGTGCTCTCCCGGGGCGCCGCCGGGGTGCTGGTCCTGCGCCTGCTCTTCCGGAACGAAGAGCTGGGCCTGCGCCTCGCCGACCTTCGCCCCGATTTTATGCTCATGGGCCGGATGCTGCGCATCGCCCTGCCCGGCTCCCTGCAGATCGGCTGTTACGGGGTGGCCGATATCCTGGCCAACTACTTCATCGCCACCTTTGGCACCGAGGCGGTGGCCGCCTTCGGGGTGGCTGCCCGCAGCACCATGCTGGTACTGGTGATCGGCTTTGGCCTGAGCGGGGCGGCCGCCACCCTGGTGGGCCAGAACCTGGGGGCCGGCAAGCCGGACCGGGCCGCCCGCAGCGCCTGGATCATCACCGGCATGTACGGGCTCTTCCTGCTGGCGGGAACCGCAGCCTATTACCTGGGCGCCGGGGCGATCATCGGCATCTTCACCACCGACCCCCGCACCCTGTCCCTGGGCACCGACTGCCTGCACGTCTTCAGCGCCGGCTTTGTCTTCATGTCCCTCAACCTGATCCTCGGCCGCGCCCTGCAAGGAGCCGGCGACACCCTCTCGCCCCTGGCCTTTGCCCTGTTCTCCCGCCTGCCGGTGCTGATGGGCCTGCTCTACACCCTGCCCCACCTGGGCGGCCTGGGCACCGACGGGCTGTGGTACAGCTTTGTCATCGCCTCGGGGGTGGAGGGCCTGCTGAAGCTGGTCTGGTTCCAGCGGGGGAAGTGGAAGTTGCGGCAGGTGTGAGCGGGGACCAGACCTATTGCAGCCCCAGGCGGTGGGTGTCGTCCCACAGGTAGGTGGCGGTCCGCTCCACGTACACCGCCGCCCCGGCGGAGAGCGATTCGGGAAAGGCGTCCCGCCGCCATTCGAGGATCAGGGTCGCGCGCTCCTGGCTTTCGTCGACCCGGTACCAGCTGTAGTAGGTGCCGTCCTTGCCGGTACTGCCCTTCAGCGCCCAGACCAGCTGCCCGGACTGCTCGCCGGCCCGCCACGAGCCGGTGGCGCTCCGTTTGTTGCCCGGCGCCGACCAGTCGTGGTCCATGGCCTCGAAGCGCTGGAAGTGGCCATACTGGTTGTCGACGTCGAAGATCGCCAGCACCTCGAAGTAGTCCGGGTCCGGGGCCTGCCACCCCTTGTTGACCAGGATCCATTCCCCTGCCGGGCTGTCGGGGTGGTCCTGGTGGAACAGCATCCTGTTGGTCAGGTAGGGTTCCCAGGGCCGACTGTTCCCGGCGGCGAGTCCCTGCTCGAAGAAGGGCGCCACCATGTTCGCCCGGTGCGCCGCAACGACCGCTTGGCGAACCTCGTCGCGCAGGTAATCGAAGGGGGATACCGGCGAACCGGTCTCGAAGCGCTCCCCATCGCTGCGGTTCTCGTCCACCAGCATGAATTCGGCGCTGGGTCCGGTCGCCACCGGCTCCCCCCGGCGCACCTGGTCTCCCACCTTCACCAGGGGCACATCGACGTCGAGGTGTTTGCCGACCAGGCCCTGGCCGTAGTTGATGGTGATGAAATACTCCCGCCGACCGTCGCCCGTGCCCCGGTCCCCCATGTCATCGATACGGGTGACGGTGCCGTCGGCCCAGCTGCGGATCGGGGTGCCCGCCACGACCGGGATCCAGATGTGGTTGAGGCCTTCCACGTGGCCGCCCTGATGGGCGCCAAAAGCGCCAAATCCGCCACCCGGCCCAAAAACGATGCTCGCCAGCGACACCGGCAGATCCAGGCGCACCGGCGACCCCCATTCGGGAACCGGCTGAGTCCAGGCCCCTTCCTCCCAGACTACCGGTCGGGCCGGGCCGGGCCCCCGACTGCTGGCCCCGTCCGGGCCGCCGCAAGCACCCACTGAAAAACTCGCCAACCAGGCCAGCGCCCAGCCCCTCACTGATCCCCTCATGGCGCCGGCAGCAGGCAGGCCCCTTCGCCAGGCAGGGCCTGCGCCCGGTCGAGGTCGGGTTCGAGGCCCAGTTCCTCGCGCATCAGGCGGGCGAAACCCGGCCGGGCCTCGCCGCTGAGAAACTCGCGCCGCACCAACCCGCCCACGTTGCCCCCCCATCCGGCTCCCAGGCGCTGCACCGCCCCGGCCTCGGGCCCACCCTCTGCCGCCAAGTACTGGTTGATCACCCGCACCACCCGGTCGTAGGCCGGGGTCATGCGCCCGTACCCCCCCGGCAGGAAACACAGCGCCCCGCTCTCCTCACCGGCCAGGGCGGCCAGGCGCCGGCGCTCCAGGTCTTCGTCCTTCACCTCGCGGTCCAGGTCGCCGTCGTGGGCGATCTGCACCAGTTGCAGGGCCGTGGCCAGGCGGCCTGCGTTGAGGTACTCGAGCATCGCCCGCACCCGGTCCTGCTCGGCCAGGCCAAAGGCAAAACGGCGCCGCAGGCGGATGGGGTACTCGGGGCCGATGCGCTGGAAACGGCCGCCGATCTGCTGCTGGTGAAAGGCCGCGTACGCCGGCCCGGCCAGGGCCTCGACCTGGGCCAGGGTGGTCGTCTGCGGCAGGGCCTGTAGCAACTGGTAGAGTTGGGGCAACCCGATGCCCAGCCGCGCACAGGTCAGGTCGCGGATATAGCCGATGCGCTCGGCATAGTCGGACCGCAGCCCCGCGAAGCCAGGGGTGCCCGCCAGACGGGGCAGGATCAGCTGGCTGATGAAGAAGGTGCCGAGGGGATAGGCGATGACGGTCTCCTCCTTCATCGCCTCGTCGTAGACCCGCGGCACACCGCTGTCGAGGATGAGCGCCGCGTGGGTCTCGGGCAGGTCGGCGTACCCCAGGGCCTGCGCCGGAAACACCCCCACACTGACCAGCCGGCCGGTGCGGCCCAGGATCATACCGCCGTGGTCGGCCGTGCCGCCGCGGGTGCCGCGTATCCACTCGGAGGTGCCGATGCCGTCGACCAGATCCTCTTCGGGCATGTCCACCCGCGGCGCCAGACCGCTGGCCCCCATCGCCGCGTACGCGGTGGCGATCACCAGGGCCGAGGAGGAGCTCATGCCGCCGCTGGGCGAGACATTGCTCCACACCAGGCAGTCGATGCCCTGTATGGGCTGGCCGGCGCGGAAATAACTCTCGAGGAAGATGAGCCCTCCCTGCGGCAGCACCGCCCAGTCGGCGGCCAGCCGGCTGCGGTCCACCCGAGCGGCGTAGTCCATCAACGCCTGGCGGCTGGCCACCCGTTCTGACGGCACGATATCCCTCAGCGAGAACTCGGCCGGGGCAAAGCGGTCCGCCGCCTCCCCACCGACCCGGATCACACTCTGAAGACGCACCCGGCCATCGGGGTTGGGCCGGGCGATGGCCAGGGTGTCGGCCCCGCGCACCGCCAGGCGCAGCGAGGGCATGCCGCCGTAATCGATGTGCATGCCCATCAGGTTCATCTGCGCCGGGCAGCGGGCGATGACCACCTCGCCGTGGGCGCCGTACCGGGAGGCAAAGGCGCGCAGCGCCTCGAGGTAATGTTCCTGCCAGCGCCGGGCTTCGGCCGCGCCGTAGTAGGTGGCCAACTGGGCTTGCAGCTGGCCGGATTCCAGTGCGGCGATCCACTGGCTGATGGGGACGCGGTGCCGGTTCTGGTTCATTTGATCAACACCATTTTGCGGGCCTGGGTGAACTGCGGCGTCTGGAGCAGATAGAGATACATGCCATTGCCGGCTGGCCGGCCCCGGGTGTCGGTGCCGTCCCACACCACCTGATAAAAACCGGCTGCCTGCGGCCCATCCACCAACACCTTCACCGGCTGCCCGAGCAGGTCGAAGATCCGCAACTGCACCTGGCCCTCCTCGGCCAACCCGTAGCGGATGGCCGTGGCCGGGTTGAAGGGATTGGGGAAGTTGGCGCCGAGGAACCAGGCGGTGGGCCGCGGCACGGCGGCCGCCACTCCGGCGACCTCAGTCACCCGCGCTCCGGGCCGCGATACCCACGCCTCGGCCAGGGCGACACGCACCTGCTCGGCCGGCGCCAGGCGGGCAAAGTGTACCTCGGCCAGGGTGCCGGCGGCACGGCCCTGCAACCCGCCGCCCAGCACCAGTTCACCGGGTTCCTGGTGCAACACCGCGAACAGGCCCGACGGACCCACCAGGCTGCCGGGCAAGGCGCCCTGGAACTGGACCAGGCGCGGGTCGTAGGTCAGCACCAACCCGAAAGCCTGCAGTCCGTCCCCCCGCCTGCCTTCTACCCGGAGCACCAGGTCGTCGGCCCGGTCGGCCAAAAGGTCGAGGTGCAAACGCGCCTCGGTTTCCTGCCCGGCGACCATCGCCCAGCGTTTGGCGCTGGCCGATTTGCCGAAGTTGTCGGCGAAAAGGAAGAAATCATCGAAGTCCACGTTGCCGTTTTTGCTCAGGTCGAATTTGGCCGCCTCGCCAGCGGCCGCCTTGCCGAAGTTGTCGGCGAAAAGGAAAAAGTCGTCAAAGTTGACGGTCTTGTCGCTGTTGAAATCCCCGCCCAGGACCACGACCGGGGGCCGCTGGGTCTTGAATTGCCTGGCCTCTGAGAAGGGGCCGTTGACCAATCCCTCCACCGCCCGCACCCGCCAGAAGAAGGTCCGGTCCTCCTGCAGGCGGCGGTCCACCGTCCAGGCCGTGCGTCCCGCGCCGGCTCCCCCGCTGCCCTCCGCCAATCCCGAAACCGATGCCACCACGGTGCCAAAGGTCGAATCGGAGGAAATCTGGACAATATAGGTCAGCGCCGCGCCCTGGGTATGGGGGGTGGCGTTGGTGAAGAGCAGGGTCGGGCTGAAGAGGTTGCCCTCCTGGCCCAGCTGGGTCGGCGCCGTGGGCGCGTTGGCCGCGCTGGGGGTGAGGGTGAGCACACTGCCGGGCAGGCTCTCGTTGGGCGCCAGCGCCCGGTCGATGGCGGTGAGCCGGTACTCGTAGGCCTGGCCATTGCTCAGGCCCAGGTCCACGTACGAGGTCTGCCGCAGGCGGCTGACCACGGGTGCAAAACTGCCGCTGCCGGTGCGGCGATAGAGATTGTACCCGGCCAGGTCGGCGGCGCTGCTGGCAGACCAGTTGAGGCTGACCTGCCCATTGCCCGCCACCCCGGTCAAGCCGGAGGGCGCACCCGGCGGGGTGCGATCGGCCGCGGCGAGGGTGGTGAAGGAATCAAGCTGGGTCCGGGCGGTGGTGTTGCCGGCCCGGTCCACCGAGCCGACCCGGTAGTAATAGCGGGTGGCCGGCCGCAGATGGGTGAGCACCACCTCGTGGGCCAACAGATCCTTGTCATCCCCGGTTTTCTCCCCCAGCACGGCGTCGCTGGTGCCATAGGCGACAAAACTGTCCCCCAACTCGTCGGTGGCCCAGCGCACGATGGCCACCGAATCGGAGGGCACTGCCTCGACGGCGCTGATCACCGGAGCACTGAGATCCGGGAGCGCCTCAGTGGTGAAGCTGAGCAGCGCGCTGGCGGTGGGGCCGTTGTTGGCCAGGTCGCGGGAGGACACCTTGTAGAAGTAGGTGGTGGCCGGGTTGAGATTGGTGAGGCTGATCTCGTGTACGGCGCCCACCTGTGCCGGGCTGCGCTGGGAACCGAGCTGGTCGGTGGAGCCAAAGGCCACCTGCCCGGTCGCCGCCTCGTCGGTGGTCCAGCGGATGGCGGCGCTGCGGTCGTTTTTGTACACCACCTCGGGCCCCGACAGCAGGCGCGGAGCGGCCAGGTCCAGGTCGGGGTTGGTGGTGAAAAAGGCCTCGGCGCTCTGGGTGGCCCCGTTGCCGGAGGCGTCGGTGGAATTCACCACGAACTTGTAGGAGGCGCCTGGCTGCAGATTGGACAGCACCAGTTGGTGGTCCACCTCGTTGTCGCCGGCGCTGACGCTGCCGTCGAAACGGTCGCGGCCAAAACGGACCACGCTGTTGGCCGGCTCGTCGGTGGTCCATTCGACCACCGCCCGGTCGCGGCCACGCGCCGTGACTGTGGGACCGGCCAGGATCACCGGGAACTGGGTGTCGGGCTGGTTGTTGGTGGTGAAACTGCCCGAGCCACCGGGCGGCTGCAGGCCCCGGGCCGCTTTACCAGCCCCTCCGGACGGGGTGAAGACCACGACCTTGCCATTGGCCCCGGTGCTTTCGAGGCGGTAGGCGTAGGTGGTGGCCGAATCGAGGGCGGTCAGGGTCACCACGTGCCGCTGGGTAAAGGCCGGGGCTCCGCCCGGCGCCCGATCGACGAAGACAAACTCGTCCGGAGTGCCGTAGCTGCCCCCCTGGGTGCCCAGAAAGACCTTGCCGCTGGTCTGCACGTCGGTGGTCCACTCGACCACCGCGAGTCTGTCGCGCGAAACCACCCGCGGCCCCTCGACGATCACCGGCGCCAGGGTGTCGGTGGCCGGGGCGGTGGTGAACTGCCAGTCATAGTTCCACTGCTGGTCGCCGTAGGGGTCGGTGCTGAGGGTATCGGACTGCGGGCCGATGGCCGTGAGGCGATAGCGGTACGCAGTCTTGGCTTTGAGCCCGCTGAGGGTGACGCTGTGCTGGGTGAGGCGCTGATCGGCCCGCACCTGGTCCTTGTAGAGCTTGACCTGGGTTCCCGAGGTGGTTTTCTCGAGGATATTGTCGGCCCGGCCGTAGTCTACCACCAGAGCCGCAGGCTGGTTGAGCCCGATCTCGATCACCGCGCTGTTGGCGCTGACCACGCTGAAGGGCGGCCCGGTAAACTGCAGGTCCTGCGCCGCGCCGGTGGTGGTGAAGCTGCCCTGCTTGGTATCCACCAATTGCCCCTGGGCCACCAGCCCCTGGCCGACGAGTTCGTCCTCGTCAACCGGGGTCGAGGAGAGGGTGAATTGGTACTCGACCCCGGCCTCGAGCCCGCCGACGTAGATATCGTGGGACTGCTGGCCCTCCTCGTCGGCCCGGCCCTGCGCCACAGGCTGCCCGTCGCGGGTAAGGGTGAATCCCGCGTCGGTGGGCCGATTGGTGAACCAGCTCAGCGTCGCCGACTCGCCGGTGACCTGAATGTCGAGGTCTGAGCCAACGGCCGGCCGCAGGTCGGCGCCTTTGCGGGTGCGGAACACATCCTGGATCCAGTCGCTGACAAACCCCTCCGGGCTCAGCGAGCGGGCGCCGAAATCGTATTCGGTGTCGGCTTTGAGGCCGGTCACAGTAACCAGATGTTCGTACCCGGTCGCTTGCACGCTGGCCACCTGCCAGGTACCCCCCTCCCGCTCCCGGTAGCGCAGGGTATCGCTGCCCCCCGGTTCACTCGAGTACCAATAGACCGAGGCGCCGTTGTGGCTGGGTTCAGCGTAGACGTAGAAGATCTCGTTGACGAACACCCCCTGCGTCACCTGCTGATAGAGGGTGAAATCGTCTTCATCCACCACCCCGTCGCCGTTGCGGTCGCCCTCGGCCCCGCCCCCCAGCCACTGCGAGAGCGCAAAGTCCTCTTCATCGAGGAACCCATCCCCGTTCGCGTCCCGGGCGGTGGTCTCCCCGGTCATCCAGACCAGCAGCTCGTAGTCCTGCGGGCTGAAGGAACCATCCCCGTCCCAATCCACCACCTCTCCACCGGCGGCCCACTGGTCGAAGCTGGTCTGAGCGGGATCGAAGTAGGGTGTGTCCGGGTCACCGCTGCCGGCGATAAAGCCTGGGTCCTCGATAAAGTTTTCCGTGCTGTCGCCCGGAAAGAAACCACCCGCCGGCGTGCCGCTGCCATCCTCCACTACCATCGTGCTGTCGCCTGGAAAGAAACCGCCTTCCGGCGTACCGCTGCCCTCATCCACTACCGTGCTGTCACCCGGAAAGAAACCGCCTTCCGGCGTGCTGCTGCCCCCATCCATCATCGTGCTGTCGCCCGGAAAGAAACCGCCTTCCGGCGTGCTGCTGCCCCCATCCACCATCGTGCTGTCGCCCGGAAAGAAACCGCCTTCCGGAGTTCCACTGTCCCCATCCACCACCGTGCTGTCGCCCGGAAGGAAACCGCCCTCTGACGTTCCACTGCCATCCCCCGTGGTGCCGGTGCCATCGGCAGGTGTGCCGCCGCCACTGCCGTCGCCCATCGTCCCCGTGCCGTCCGTCGCGGTGCCGCTGCCGTCGCCCATCGTCCCCGTGCCATCCGTCGCGGTACCACTGCTATCGCCTATGGACCCGGTGCCATCAGCAGGCGTGCCGCTGCCATCCCCCGTGATACTGGTGCCGTCGGCAGGCGCACCACTGCCACTGCCGTCTGTGGTCTCGGACGTACCGGGATTGACCGCCCCCGCCCCCTCACCTGGCGTTGGGTTCTCCGCAGTAGTACCCGAACCCTCAGGTGCCGGTTCCCCCGGGGTGGCGGCATCGGCGGTGCTGAGCACTATTAACCCCAAACCGCAGACAACTATAGTTAGCCAGAGGTGTTTGGAAGCCATCGCATCACGCTCCTTCCGGGAGGACACTACCGGCCAAAGCCGGGGGAGGTTTCCCAACCAGATCCGCCCAAAGACCACCGCGGCGCCCTCAGATGGCGCCGGCCAGCCCCACCGAGAAGCGCCGGGGAGAACGCAGTTCGCGCTCGGTCAGCACATAGTGATAGTTGAGTACATTGTCGATGCGCAGGGTGAGGTCGAGTTCCCTCATCCGCCAGCCAGTGAACAGATCGACCAGATACACCGGCACCAGGTCGCGCCGGCCCTCGGGGAAGAGCCCCGAGACCCGCCTGAAACGGCTCATGTAGCGGAACTCCACCCCCCCCCGAGCTCGCCCACGTTCCGCCGCCAGCCCGGTGTTGAGCAGATGCCGGGCCCGGTACGGCAGGGGCGCCTGCTCGCCGGCCACCAACTCCTGCCCGCCGTAGGGCGGCAAGGGGGTCTGCGCGTCGAGGAACTCGACTGCGTCCAGCAGGGTGTACGCCGCCCGCCAACGCAGGCCACCCGGCAGGGCTAGCTGCTGCTCGAGTTCGAGGCCGCGCACCCGCGCCCGGTCCAGATTGCGGAAGCTGGCCGCCAGTACCCCCTCGCCCAGGGCCGGGTCTGGCCGCGCCTCGACCAACCCCTCGAAGGTATTCCAGAACAGGGCCACATCCACCCGCATGAAGCGGCCCACGGTCTGCCTGGCCCCCACCTCGTAGGACCAGCTGCGTTCGGCGCGCAGGGACGGGTTGGGGCAGATCAGCACCCCCGAGGCTTCGGCCTGGGTGAAGACCTCGGAGATCGAGGGGGCCCGGAAACCCCGGCCCACCGAGGCCCGCAGGGTGGTGTGGGCCGCCGGAAAAAACGCCACCCCGAGCTGGGGGCTCAACTGCTGCTGCGTGGGGCGCGCCCGACCGACGGGCACCACGCAGCGGAGCAGCTCCTCTGCCGACCCGGTGTCCCGGTGGTGGCGGTCGTACCGCAAGCCGCCGATCACCTCGGCCCAGGGCGGCAGACGCCGGGTGCCCTGGGCGTAGAGCGCCAGGTTGTAGGCCTGGCGTTCGCCGATGAAATCCCCCGGAGCCACGACCCGGTCCAAGGTGGCGGCACTGCCCAGACTCAGGGCCAGGTGCTCGAGCCCGGTGTAGTCGAGCTGCGTTTCGGCGCCCAGTTTGTGCCCCACCGAAGCCAGGCCGCCGGCAGCGCGGCTGTTCTCGAAGTCGGTGCGGAAGTAATACCCTTTGAGTTTGTACCCCAGCGCCGGCCCGCGCATCTGGTAGTATTCGGAACTCAGGTAGAGCTTGCGCGACAGGGTGCTGGCGCCCTCATCCCCTTTGGGCACCTGCAGGGGGTGCTGCCGGTCCCGCCATTGCAGGAACACCTCGTGATCGTCGGAGGCCCAGCGGGCCAGGCTGGTCCAGCGGCCCGTGCCGCCCAGCGGGCGCACCACCTTGGCATAGAGGTGGTAGCGCCGGAACTCGTCGTTCTCCTCATAGCCGGCGGTGCGCTGGTGCCCGCCGGCCACGATCAGACCCGTGGGGCCGAAACTGCGGCTGTGGCTCAGATCCACCCCCGCCAGGTACATGGGGTCTTCGGTCCAGCGCCATGCGCGGTACGCTGGCTGGCTGTACTGGCCGCTGAGCAGGCGAAAGCGGGTCTGGGGCGTGGGGCTGGGCTGGCGGGTGATGACGTTGATCACCCCGCCCAGAGCCCCGGTGCCATAGAGGGCCGAGCCGGCGCCTTTGATCACCTCCACCCGCTCCACCTCTTCGGTGGGCACCGCGTCCCATTTGATGTCGCCCAGGTCCGCCGAGAGCATGGGGAAGCCGTCGAGCAGCAGCAGCACCCGGCTGCCGGTGCCCTGGCTGTACCCGCTCGAGCCGCGGATATCGACCTGGCTGCCGACCTGGTTGACCCCCGCCACATAGGTCAGGGGCCCGGAAAGGGTGAAGGAATTGTGGGTCTGCAGCTCGGGGGCCTGGGCCACGGCCATACTCACCGGGGCCTCGGCAAAGAGCTGGGCCCGCCGCGTGGCCGACACCACCACCCCGGGCAACTCCACCGCCGACACCTCCAGGGCGATGCTCAGGTCCGCTGCCTCGCCGACGACCACCGGCACATCTTTGGGTCGGTAACCGATATGGGAGACCAGCAGGCGGGCGGGCCCTGGCGGCAGGGCCGGCAGGCGGAACCGGCCCTCGGCATCGCTGTGGGTGCCCAACTGCGTGCCGGCCAGCACCAGGGTGACCCCGGCCAGTGGCCGCCCGTCCTGGGCGTCCACCACCCGGCCCTGGATCGACTCAGCCGCCGCCGGCCTGCCCCACCAGTTCGCCAGGCAGAGCGCCCACACACAGATCGTAACCAGGTACCTCTTCACCGCGCAGCACTCCGAAGTCGATTTCGAGGTCCACCCCGCCGGTGACCTGGCCCAGGACCACCGTCACCGGGGTGGGCAGGGAATCCCCGACCGCATGGTAACAACCCAGCAGGGAACGGAAATCCCAGAAACTGCCCTTGGGGCGCCAGGCGACGATCACCCAGCGATAGGTGCCGTCCCGCTCGATGGGCACAAAGTAGTCGTAGGCCGGGGCCCCGACCTGCACCCCGGTATCCCAGCCGCTGAGCTGGTACAGTTCGGTCACCTGCGTCGGGGTGTGCTCGTAGACCGCCACCGCCACCTCCTCGGCTTCGGCGGGCCATTCGCCTTTGAAGGACAGGCGGCCGGCAATGCCGCTCTGCCCCGCCGGCCCCACCTCCAACCCGTGGTCGCAGGCGCAACAGCAGAACACCGCCGCCCAGACCCAGCCTTTCACCCCGAGGCCGCCGCCGCGGCGATGAGCTGGGCCACGTCGTAGGTCTGGCCGTTGAGCACGAAGGTGCCAGTCGAGGTGATGTCCAGACCCTGCACATGGACGACCATATCCACCGCCAGGGTGCCGACCTGCGAGCCCGTCAACTGCAGCGTGCCCTTGATGGGGATGTCGGGGTACTTGGCCTCCTCGACGACCAGCGGGCCGTCGATGGTGAGTTTGCCGTCGGGAGAATAGCCGGCGAAGGTCCAGTTGCTGCCGGCAATCTCGATGGCGCCGCGGGTGCCCGGCACCGAGGTGGTGTCGCTGATCAGCGAGGCCACGAAGGCCTCGCGCATGGCGGCTACCATCACCTTGGAAACCCCGGTGATGTCGTTCTGCGTCGGGGCGGTCGGCTCATCGTCGTCGCCGCCGCAGCCGGCCAGGAAGGCGGCGACCAGCAGGGCCAGGAGTAGCTTGCTCATCTCTACCTCAGCTCAGGGTTTCGTGGGCCTGGCAATAACGCGCCAGGGCTGCCGTGTCCAGCTCGACGCCCAGACCGGGTTTCATCGGGGTGGGGGTGTAGCCGTCGGCAAAGGGGATGGGTTCGAGGATCAGGTCGTCCTCGCGGGTCCAGCTGCCGACAAAATCGGAGGCCAGGGTGCAGTTGGGGGCCAGGGCCGCCGCGTGTACATAGGCGGTGTCGACGATGCCCAGGTCGTTGCCCGAGCCGTGCCAGCAGCGCATACCCGCCGCCGCGGCCACCGCCGCGTTGCGCTGGAAACTCACCAGGGTGCCGCCCAGGTTGAAGCAGTCGACCACCCCGGCCTTGAGCGCCCGCAACATGCTGGCCCCGTCACCCAGGTGCATGGCCACCGGCTCTTTGATGGCCTCGTGGATGCGCGCGTACCCCTCGAGATCCGCTTTGGGGATGGGGTCCTCGAAGACCTCGACATTGCCCAGCGGCTCCAGCTCGCGGGCCAGGGCGATGGTCTGCTCGGCGGTGCGGAAGCGCTCGTTGGGGTCGACGGTGACCTTGAACTCCGGCCCGCCCACTTCGAGGATCGCCTTCATGCGGGCCACCATCGGGTCCTCGATCTGGCACTTGATCTTGATGCCCTTGAAACCGTGCTGCAGGGCCCGCTCGACACTGCGCTTGCTGTCCTCGGGGGTCTGCTGTCCCATCCAGTAATCGGCCCGCACCCGCTGCCGCACCGCCCCGCCCAGCAGCGCGTGCACCGGCAGGCGCCGCGCCCGGCCCACCAGGTCGAAGACCGCCATCTCAAAGGCCATGTACGCCGGTCCCTGCCCGATCACCGGGTGGTCTTCGGTGCCGTCGCCGGGATCGGCGTAGATATTCTGCAGGGTCAGTTTTTCGGGGTCCTTGCCCAGCAGCAGCCGGGCCCCCTGCTGCACCTGCTCCAGAGGCAGGCCCCGGTCCGTCTCCCCCAGGCCGTACAATTCAGTGTCGGTGTTGAGCCGGAACAGGTGTTTGGGCACCTCGTCCCAGCCGGCCTTGGGCACCAGTTCGGGGCTGTGCACCCGCCCGGGGATGGTGGGCACCACCACTGTCCAGATATCAACCGAAGTGATCTTCACGGCGGCCTCCTGTGAACTATGGAGTGAAATCGGTGTGTTCGTCGATGCCCTGCACAAAGGCGGCGAGCAGACTCACCGCATGGTCCAGATCCTTGAGGGAGACCAGCTCCACCGGGGTGTGCATGTAGCGCAGCGGCAGGCTCACCAGCCCGGTGGCCACCCCGGCCCCGGCCACCTGCATGGCATTGGCGTCGGTGCCGGTGCCGCCGGGCTCGGCGCAGACCTGGAAGGGGATCTTCTCCTTGCGGGCGGCGCTGACCAGCCGCTCGAAGACCACCGGGTTGACGTTGGCGCCCCGGTTGATCACCGGCCCGCCGCCGATATTCACCTCGCCGGTCTTGCGTTTGTCCATGCCGGGATGGTCGGTGGCAAAGGTCACGTCCACGGCGATGCCCACCAGGGGGTCGATGCCGAAGGTGCTGGTGCGCGCGCCCCGCAGCCCCACCTCCTCCTGCACCGTGGCCACGGCATAGAGGGCGGCCTTGGCCTTCTTGCGGCTCTGGGCCACCTGCCGCAGCACCTCGGCCACCACGTAGGCGCCCACCTTGTTGTCGAAGCCGCGCGAGACGGCCAACTCGCGGCGCAGCGCCTCGAAATTGGCGTCATAGGTGATGGGGTCGCCGATCTCCACCAGCTTGCGGGCTTCCTTGATGTCCTTGGCGCCGATGTCGATCCACAGCTCGTGCTGCTCGGGCACCTTCTTGCGCTCCTCGCCGCTCATCAGGTGGATGGGCCTTTTGCCGATGACCCCCAGCACCTCGCCCTTGGCGGTGTGGATACGGACCTTGCGGCCCGGCACGATGCCCATGTCGAAACCGCCGATAGTGTCGAAATAGATGAACCCCTTGTCGTCGAGGTGCAGCACCTGGAACCCCAACTCGTCCATATGGCCGGCCAACATCACCCGCGGCCGGCCCTTGGGGTTGGCCACGGCGATGGCGTTGCCGTGTACATCGACCCGCACCTCGTCGGCGCAGGACTGCATCTGGGCGGTCCACACCCGGCGCACCGGACCCTCGTACCCGGACGGACCCGGCGCTGCCACCAGCGCTTCGAGAAATGCCCTCGACTGCTCCTGCATAGACCCTTCCTTTCGCGGAATTTCCCTTAATATATTGCGCCCGGGCTCCCCCGGCGAGTCGCGCCTTGTGATCCCCGTGCCCCTCACCTAACTTTGTCCCCCATGTCTATCATCGATACCGACAGCCTAGTGCTGTACAAAAACCGGCCGGCCCGGGTCAGAAGTGCGGGCGAGAAACTCGATTTGGACCTGGAGGACGGCCGCTCCCAGAAGGTGCGGCCCAAGGACGCGGTGCTGCTGCATCCCGGCCCGCTGAAAGGCCTGAGCGAACTGCTGCCACAGACCGGGGAGGTGGAATCCGCCTGGGAGTTGCTGGCCGGCACCACCGCCCCCCTGGCCGAGGTGGCGGAGCTGGTCTACGGCGCCTATACCCCGGCCTCGGCCTGGGCCACCTGGCAACTGGTGATCGACGGCCTGTATTTCCGCGGCACTCCCGAAGCCGTGCGGGCCTGCGCCGCCGCCGAGGTCGAAAGCGAGCGGACCAACCGGCAGGCCAAACTCGCCGAGGTGCAGGCCTGGGAGGAATTCGTCGCCCGGGTGAAAGCGCGCCAGGTGATTCCCGCCGACCGCCGCCTGCTGGCCGAGACCGAGCAACTCGCCCTGGGCCGCCAGCCGGGCAGCCGCCTGCTGCGCCAACTGGGCAGCGCCGAGACCGACGAGAACGCCCACGCTTTGCTGCTGGACCTGGGTTATTGGGACCACCTCTTCAATCCCCACCCGCGCCGCCTGGACCTGCCCACCAAGCCCCCCCAACTGTCGGTGCCGGCCCTGAAAAAGGAGCCCCGCCGCGACTTGACCCACCTGCCGGCCTTTGCCATCGACGACGAAGGCAACCAAGACCCCGACGATGCCCTCAGTATCGAGGGCCAGCGCCTGTGGGTGCATGTCGCCGACGTGGCCGCCCTCATCGAGCCG
>JADZBP010000034.1 GCA_020852055.1 Candidatus Latescibacterota bacterium | reverse complement strand
GTGGCGGAGAAGGCCGGGCTCTCCCGCTCCTTCGGTTCGATGGGCGCGGGGTACGGCGACGTGGACTACGACGGACGCATCGACATCTACCTGGCCAACGGCGGCCCCAACATGGCGCGCTTCGAGCCCAACATCCTGTATCGCAACATGGGGGACCGTTTCGCCGACATTACGGAGTCGGCGGGCATGGGCGGCATCGACAAGGGCCACGGCGTGGCCTTCGCCGATTACGATGCCGATGGCGACCTGGACCTCTACGTCGGCGACGGCGGCCACTACCCCGGCGACCTGTGGCCCAACCGCCTTTTCCGCAACGACGGCAACCACAACAACTGGCTGGGCGTTTCGCTGGAAGGCACCGCCCCCTCCAACCGCAGCGCCATCGGCGCCCAGCTGGTGCTGCGGGCCGGCGACCTGGTACAGGCCACCCAGATCAGCAGCGGCGACGGCTTCGGTTGTACTAATAGCCTGACCGCCGAGTTCGGGCTGGGCAGCCGCACCCGGGTCGATGCCCTGGAGGTGCGCTGGCCCTCGGGCCAGACTCAACAATTGCCGGTTGCCGGCATCAACCAGACACTGCACTTCAAGGAATGATGCCCACCTACCTCTGCCTGCTCACCGCCCTGCTCCTGGGCTGCGCCTCCGAACCAGAAGCCCCAGCGCCCCCGGCCCAGACACCGCCACCAACGCAGCCCCCCCCGGCGCCCCGGCCAGGTTCACCGCTCCCCCGCCTCATCGAGTCGGCCCGCGGCCACCTCGCCGAAGGCCGGTACGCCGAAGCCATCGCCGCCTGTGAGGAGGGGCTGAAACAGGACTCCACCGCCGTTCCCCTCTACAACCTGATGGCCAACGCCTATGCTGCCGATGGGCGCTACGCCCCCGCCATCGACGCGCTCCAGCACGTGCTGCGGCTCTTCCCCACCTTTGCCCTGGCCCACGTCAACCTGGCGGGCATCTACACCAAACTGGGGCAGTACGCCGACGCCGAAGACCATCTGAAAAAGGCCCTGGCCATCGACCCCAAACACGCGGAGGTTCATCGCCGGCTGGGCGAGGTGTACCTGGGCACCGACCGGTACCCGGAAGCCGTGGAGGCCTTTGCCCACGCCCTGGCCCGCTTCCCCGAGGATGCCACCCTCTACTTTTACCTCGGCCAAGCCCTTGAGGGAGCCGGCCGCGAGGCCGATGCGCTCAACGCCTTTTCCCAGTCAGTGCACCTGGATATCGGTTTCCCCGAGGCCCTCTATCGCCTGGCAGTACTGGCCCGCAGGCTCAATCACGCGGCCCTCGCCGACTCGGCCCTGGGACGCTTCCAGCATCTGCAGGCCATCGGCAAGGGCGATCCCGAGGTGCCCAAACAGATGAAGAAGCTGCGCGCCTCGATCCTCACTGCCCCCGAGGACCCGATCCACCATTTCCGCCTCGGCGCCTTTTTCGCCCAGCACGCCTACCTCGACGAGGCCCTGGACAAAATAGCAAAGGCCGCCCGGCTCCAACCGCCGGCGGCCCTGCTCAACCAGATGGGGGGCCTGATGCTCAACCTCCGGCGCCCCCAGGATGCCCTCACCTACTACCGCCAGGCCATCGACACCGAACCGACCTATATGCCAGCCCTGGTCAATGCCGCCAACCTGCTCAGTTCGCTCCAGCGCCACGCCGAGGCCCTGCCCCTGTACCAGAAGGCCACCCAGTTGGCCCCCCAGGTGCCCAACACCTGGTACTTCCTCGGCATGGGGCGACTGGCGGCCGGCGACCACGCCGAATCCCGCCAGGCCCTGGAAAAGGCCCTCAGCCTCTGCGCCCCGGACAATCCGCTGCGGCCGCAGATCGAGGCGGCGCTGGGCGCGGCGCGCTGATCAGGGGAGTTCCTCCAGACGCAGCACCTGATCCACCGCCACCCCCTCTGCGACCTGCACCGCGCCCGAAGGCCACCGCACCTCCACCCGCACCGGCTGCGCCTCGGCGCCCAGGCCGAAATGCAGGGCCCGCTGGCTGGTCGACTGGTACCCTGACCCGGCCTTGACCTGCTGGAACAGGCGCCGGCCGCCGGCCTGCAGGTAGACCCTGGCGCCAACCCCGTCGCGGTTGCTCTGCCGGCCTTTCAGCTCGACCTGCAACCAGTGGCCCGCATTGCCTCCGTCGTTGCGCAGCAGCGCCGCCGGCCGCCCTGAGCTGATCAGGGCGAGGTCCAGGTCCCCGTCCAGGTCGTAGTCGCCGTAGGCCGCGCCGCGCCCCACGTAGTGCGCCGCGAAGGCCGGGCCGGCCACCGCCGTCTGCTCGGCAAAACGGCCCTGCCCCAGGTTGCGGAAGAGCTGGGCCTTCTGGGCGTAGGTGGCCAGCGGGTCATAGGCCTCGATATTGTCGTGCACGTGGCCGTTGGCCATGAACACATCCTGCCAGCCGTCGTTGTCGTAGTCGAAAAAGAAGGTGCCGAAACCCAGCGAGTTCAGCGAGGCCTCGCCGATTCCGGACTTGAAACTGAGGTCGGGGAAGTAGCCGCCGTCATTGCGGTAGAGATTCTTGTTCTCCAACTGGAAATTGGTCACCAGCAGGTCGAGATCGAGGTCGTTGTCGTAATCGCCGGCATCCACCCCCATACCCGCCTGCATCGCCCCGTCGGCGCTCAGCCCGGTGCCCGTCAGCAGCCCCATCTCGCGGAAGGTACCGTCGCCCTGATTCAGGTAGTGCCAGTTCTGGGTCAGGTCGTTGGTGATGTAGGTGTCCTGGTCGCCATCGCCGTCGAAATCGCCGCAGACCACCCCCAGGCCATTGCCCTGATGGGTGATGCCGGCCTGCAGACTGACATCGCTGAAGGTGCCGTTGCCGTTGTTGCGGTACAGCAGGTCGTGGCTGGGAGGGTACTGCCGGGGGTCGCAGTAGAAGCGCAGGTTCATATCGCGCCGGCCACACCACTTAGGCTCGCCGGCGTCGTATTCTAGATAATTGATCACCCACAGGTCCAGGTCGCCGTCATTGTCGTAGTCCGAGTAGGCGGCGCTGCTGCCCCACAAGGGGCTGCCCAGCCCGGCGGCGGCAGCCTGGTCGGTGAAACGCCCCCCCTCGTTCCGGTAAAGGATATCCGGGCCCAGGCTGGCGAGGTAGAGGTCCTGGTCCCCGTCGTTGTCATAGTCTCCGGCCAGGACGCCCATGCCGTACTCCCGGCCCTGCACGCCAGCGGCAGCCCCAACCTCGGCAAACCGGCCCCCGTCGTTGCGGTAGAGCTCGTTCCAGTGGTCCTCCCGGCCCTTGACCAGGTCGCCGCTGTTGACCAGATACAGATCCAGGTCGCCGTCGCCGTCGCAATCGAAAAAGGCCGCCCCCGAGCCGTAGGTTTCGGGCATACGTTTCTCCGGGCTGATGCCGTTGTGGTGCACGAAGTGGATACCCGCCTGGGCGGCCACATCGACAAATTGCACCGGTTCGGCCCCAACCCTGCCTGGAAACACCAGCCAGAGGCACCCCAAGCACACCACTCCCTTGACGCCTGCGCGTCGAGGTATTAGTCTAGTTGTTTTAGAACTATGTCGATCCACCGAATCCTCTTGCCCTCACTCCTGGTCGCTGCGCTGTGCAGTTCCTGCGGCCCCGACCGGGACGGCGCGCCCCGGCCATCGCCCTGGCAGACCTATTTCCGCGCCGGCGAAGAGGCCCTGCAGCAAGGGAATTATCCCCAGGCCCAGCAGCAATTCGAGGCGGCGCGCGGCGAACTTGCAGATGCGGCAGATCCTCGCCTGGTTCCCACGCTGCAGCGCCTGGCAGGCCTGCACGCCCTGCAGGGCCGCCTGGCCCCGGCCGAAAGTCTGTACACCGCGGCGATCGGGCTGGCCCAGCGCGTCCTCCCGCCCCTCTCTTCCGAACTGATCCAACTCCAGACCCAGGCTGCCGCTTTCTACTTGGACGAGCGGAAATACGCGCAGGCCGAGAGTCTCTATACCGAGGCCCTGTCGCGGCAAGAGCAACTGGTCGATCCGCGCACCCCCCAGCTGGCCGCCATCCTCGACCACCTCGCCGACCTGTACCGGGCCCAGGGCCGCCAGGCCCTTGCCGACTCCCTCGACAAACGGGCCATGGGCTGCAAACTGGGGGCCCAGGCCTATGAATATTACCTGCAGGGCAGCTACGCCCAGGCCGAGACCTTCTACCGCCGGGCGCTGGGTGTTCAGGAAAAAGCGCTGGGCGACCACCCGGACCTGGCCCGCACCTGCCGCGAGCTCGGCATGTTGTACCAGGCAATCGGCGATCTGCCGCAGGCTGAAGCGATGTACCGCCGCGCCATCGCCATCGCGGAAAGGACCCTGGGCGATCACCCGGAACTGGCCCGCACCCTCGATAATCTCGCCCTCCTTCTGAAGAAGAGCAAACGAGACGCCGAGGCCCAGGCCGCCGAGGACCGGGCCCGCCAGATCCGCCATGCCAATGAGCCATCCACTTCCAGCCCCTCGCAGGAGAGCCGATGAACCGTCCCCCCGAAAAAGCCAGGCTGGTGCCCGCCGGCCAGTTGCAGGCCTTTGCCGCTGCCTGCTTCAAGTCTGCCGGCATGCGCCCCGACCACGCCGACCAGCTCGCCGAGTTGCTGACCAATTCCGACCTGCGCGGGGTGCGCTCCCACGGCACCCGCCAGGTGCCCGGGTACAGCCGGGCCCTGCGCGAAAAACGGCTCAATCCTACCCCCCAGTTGCAGGTGGTGCAGGAGACCGACACCACCGTCCTGGTCGACGGCGACGGTGGCCTGGGTTATGCCCCGATGATGATGGCCACCGAGCTGGCCATCACCAAGGCCAAG
>JADZBP010000033.1 GCA_020852055.1 Candidatus Latescibacterota bacterium | reverse complement strand
CCCCGATCAGGGGCATGGCCCCCACCTGGAAGAAGAGGTCCTCGATGGTTCCCAGGGCGAAGAGGTCACCGGGCCGGCAGGCAAAGGTGAAACAGTTGAGGTCCCAATCGCGCACCCGGCAGGCGCTCAGCTGGGTGATGCAGTCGCTGAATCGGTCGCGCAACTCCCGCTGGGTGATCTGGCCGAGGCCGCGGAAGGAGGTCGTGTACAGGGGGAAGGTTGCCATGGGCGGTGGAAGCCGCTACCTCGCTTTGTTGGGGTTGTCCATGCTGTGGCCGGCTTCGCGGCGTTGCTGGGCACTCGCCAGGGCCGCGTTGCGCCAGGCGAGGAATTCGGGGGTGTCGACGGCGTCGTGCAGGGTGGCCCGCTGTTGGTAGGGCAGGTAGTTGCCCAGGTGCCAGAGGGAATTGCGGTACAGGCAGAAGTCGCCGGCCTCCAGGTGCAGGCGCAGCGCGCCCGGCATGCTGCGGCAATAATCGAGGCAGAGCCGCTCCCGTTCCTCGCCGCCCCTGCCCTCGAGGTCTGGGCCGGCGATGGGGCGCTCGGGGAAACGGGCGGCTTCGCCGGGCAGGTCCCGCCGCAGGTGGCTGCCGGGTACCACCCAGGTGCAGGCATCGTCGTAGAGGGCGCAGTTGACCTGGTTGAAATAGTCGATATCGCTGAAATGGGCGTCCCACAGCGCCAGATCGAGGCCGCTGACGTTGTCGCGCCAGTCGCGGTGCCACTGGGTGCACCAGGGCAGGTCGCCGGGTTCGAGCAGGATGCCCAGGAGCTGGCGGTTGCCGTGGCTGTGGCGTGGGGTGAGGGTGCGGTGGATCGCGTCGTTGAGCGGGGCCAGTTCGGCGTAGTCGATGAAGGGCTGCTGGTCCAGCTCGGGGCAGTTGCCCACCGGCTGCAGGCGCTGGGTCTGGCTGCCCCGCTGCTGGCGGGCAAGGTCCCTGGCCTGGCCGGCCACCCGCCGCAGCTCCGTCAGCAGGGCCGGGGGCAGGATCTGCCGGAAGACGGTGAAACCCTGGGTGTGGTACTGGTCGAGGTGTTGGTCGCTGAAGCTAAAGGCCATGGCTTATGCCTTCGCCGCCGGGGGCAGGGTATGGGTCCGCGACCTCCCGGCCTCGAGCCCGCCGGGCAGGTCTAGTTCGAGCACCTGCGGGGCGCCGCCCGCCGCCGTGAAGCTCACCTCGAGGTGCAGCGGCAGGTGCGCGGGGCTGGATACCGAAATCACCCAGCCGGCAGCACCCTCCTGCAACAACACCAGGCAGGCATGGTCGACGGCGAGGGTGTGGCCCTCGGGCAGTTCGATCCGGCCCGCCTCGTAGAAGCACACCGCACTAAGTTTCAGGGCCGGGTGCTGGATGGCCTGGAGCTGCGGCCGGTTGGCCAGCAGGCGCAGGGGCGGGGTCTGGATCTGCCCGAGGGCAAGGCCGGGCCTCACCCAGTACGCATAGGTGGCGTCGCGGGGCGAGGCGCCGTGGTCGAGCCAGAGGCTGAAGCATTCGGCCGTGATCGGGTCGGGCGAGCCGCTGATGCTGATATCCCGCCAGCTGCCGGTGCGCGGCCCGATCTCCGCCTGCACGGTGCAGGGTTGGGGGAAACCGTAGGCGATCTGGTCGTGGTGCACCCAGTCCGGGTTTTCGAGCCGGTGGGTGCCGGCCCCGAGGGTGCGGCGCTGGCCGCCTACCGAAACCACCACCTCGCTCCGCAGGGCGCACTGGTTGAGGGTGGTGATCACCGGGTGGGCCGCAGCGTAGGAGATGCCGGCTCCCAGGCAGGCAAACCCCTCGTCGAAGAAGGCCCAGGCCTTGCGCGCCTGTAGCCCATCCCGCTCAAAGTCAAAAGCTGCCAGGCCGTACCGCCCGTCCGAAACCCCGCCGGCAAAGGACCGGCTGCCCCGCCGGCAGACCTCGCCCTCCAGTTGCGGTGCCTGCGCCACGGTGGTGCCAGGTATCTTCTGCCAATCCCACAGCGGGAAGAGGTCGCGGTACTCCGCGCCGTGGCAGAGGATCAGGTTGCAGCCATCGGCGATGTGGTGGCTCCAGAGGGCCTCGCCGTTGCAGGGCCGGTCGGTGTTGAGCAGCCGGTCCGAGAACATGCGCGCTGAGGTGTAGAAGGCGGGCCGGTGGTGGGCCATGGTGTCGGAGCGCCAGAAATGGCGGTTGCCGGCGAGCGGCGGGCCGGCCTCCCCGTCGAGGTGAGCGAGCAGGGCCTGGAGTTCGGCCTCGCGTCCGGTGGGCAGTTCTAACAGATTCCGGGCCACCCCGGCCAGGTACCCGCAGTGCTGGTCCGGCCGGGCGGTCTGGCGGCCGATGGCCCCGTAGTCGGGGGTGTGACCCCGGCTCAACCACTGGTGACCGTCCAGCACCAGGCTGGTGAGCAGTTCCACCCGTTCCTGGTCGAAGGCAAAGCCGGTGCCGGCAGCCAGCACTACCAGCCGGGCGCCGTCCTGGGCAAAGGCCGCCCCGTACCCGTGGCTGTACAGGCAGGGGCCGTGCTGGTGGAAGCTATAGTCCGCCTGGATGCCCTCGGCTGCCGAAACCTCGATCACCCCGGCCACCGCGGCAAAGGCGCGGCCCACCACCTCGGGGTCCTGTTCCAGCAGCCCGCGCCGCAGGGTGATATCCGCCACCCAGACCAGGTTCTGGCCGGTCATGCCCAGCTGGGCGCGGTGGAGGATCTCCAGCACCTTGGCTCGCTGGGCGGCGCTGAGATCGGCCTCCATCAACAGAGCCAGTTGGGAGAGCGCGCCGGGCACCCCGATCTGATTCCACCACCAGTTGGGGTTGAGGTAGTCGGCGGCCAGCCAGTGGTCCAGGCCGGCCAACAGGGCGCGGTGCAGGGCCTCGTCGCCAGGGGCGGTCGCCCGCGCCTGCGCCAGGGCGACGAGCCGGTGCAGGTGGGCGGGGGCGCGCCAGGTGGTCCGGTCCTGGTCGGTGTAGTCGAGGTCGGGCCAACTGCCGTTGGTTCCCAGCGAGTCTAGCCAGCCGCGTACCGCCGCCAGATCCGGGGTCTGGCGCAGGACGGCGCACAGGCGGTCCTTGACCAGGGCCAGGTCGCCCTGCAGCCGGGGGAACTGGGTGCGGCGGTGCTCCAGTTCCAGGAAGGCTTCGGCGTAGCGGCGGCCCAACTCGCGCAGGCCGAGGGCCGAGAAATGCACCTGGTCCCCGTCGTGGTCCAGGCCGGCGGCGCTGACCAGGCCGCACAGGGGCAGGGCCAGGGCGGCGCGGGCGAGGGCCTGGTTGATCTGCGAGGGGTGGCCGAAACGCTCGTCGTCGCTGAGGAAGGGGCCCAGCTCGCCGACCAGCAGGGGCAGCTGGGGCGCGCCCAGCTCGGCGCGCAGGGCCGCGACCATGGCGGTGAAACGGTCGAAATAGGAATTGGCGAGGCCCTCGTCGAGGGCGTCGTTTTCACCCTGGTGCCAGAGGATGCCGCGCAGGGTGCCGGCCTGGCTGGCGGCGCGGGCCGTGGCCACCGCGTGCTGATACAGGTCCGCACCCGGCTCCCAGCGCGACAGGGGGGTGCCGCCCACGGCGCAGGGCAGCAGGCCCACGCTGCGGCCGGGAAACAGGTCGGCCAGTTGCCGGGCGAAACTCATGCCCAGCCCGATGCCGGCGCGGGGGATGTCCCGGTGCAGGGGCTCCATCGCGGTCTGCCAGGTATCGTCTCGGTCCATGAGTATACCCGGGCAGCAGAGGGGTTCCACCTCCTCGAGGCGGCCGCGGCCGGCCATGTTGGACTGGCCGATAAGCAGATAGAGGTCCATCGGGGGCATGGGCATCCGTGGTGGGTGGGCATGGGTTGGGGGCACTTGCTCCGGCGCTGCCAGGGAGCACTAAAGAATACCGAAAACAGGGCATACACACCAACCCCGGGAAGGGGGCGCTGGCAGGCCGGGGGGTTCTGGCTTGATCGAGGGGTACAAGGGGAGTATTGTACACACTGCACCGGGCCAGCCCTGGTCTTCAACGCGACGAGGAGAGGTGGGCAGATGTCGGTACACCTGGTAAGCAGCATCGCGGCGCCCGACTGGGGCGCCGAAACCGTGCGGGTCGGCGACCTCAACGGCGACGGGGCGCCGGACCTGCTCTTCGCCCAGAGTGAGTACGGCTGCCGGCGTATCGAGTGCCTGACCGCCACCACCATCGAGGGCGAGCGCCTCTGGCAATGGGGCCGGCCTTCGGCGGCCAATGGACAGTGTTACAGCGATCTGCCGGTGCAGGTCTACGACTGGGACGGGGACGGGGCCAACGAGGTGCTCTTCGTCGAACAGGCCCTCTACGCCGAGCCCATCGAATACGGCGAGCAGCGTATCCGCGAGCGGGCCAAGCGCTACGAGGGCGACGCTTGGATGGTGGTGCTCGATGCGGCCAGCGGGCGGGAGAAGACCCGTTTTGCTATCCCGGCGCCGGCCGACGACTCCTTGCTCTTCGCCGACCTGACCGGCCGGGGCCGCCGCCAGGACCTGGTGGTCAAGGACCGCTACTGGAATATGTGGGGTATCGCCTGCACCGGGGAGGTGTTGTGGCGCTGGGAAGGGGCGGTGGGGCATTATCCGGCCATCGCCGACGTGGATGGGGACGGCCGCGACGAGGTCTTTGTCGGTTTTGCCCTCATCGACCACGACGGACGGGAGCTGTTCAGCCACGATGCGGGCGGGGCCCACCAGGACGGGGCCTATATCACCCAACTGCCCGATGGTTCCTGGCGGCTGCTCTTTGGCAACCACGGGCTGCACTGCCTCGACGTGCAGGGGCAGGAGGTGTGGTTCCATCCCCTGCGCGAAGCCCAGCACGTGGTGGCGGGCCGGTACCGGCCCGACTCGCCCCTGCAGGTGGCGGTCATCGACCGGGGCCATCCGCGCACCCCTGAGGGCAGCCCAGGGGTGTTGTACCTCTACGACCTGGAGGACGGGCGCGAGATCTGGCAGCGGCGGCAACCGCCGGGCGGCTGGGTGGCAGCGGCCCTCGACATCCGCTGGACCGGGAACCCGGACCTGAAGGAGATCCTGGTCTACGAGCGGGGCGCCGGCCAGCCGGTGGCCATCTACGACGGCTGGGGAGAAATCGTCGATACCCTGGAGGTGCCCCCGGAGATCTGCGGGGTGTACCACGGCAATCCGGGCATCCACATCTGCTACCGGGCCGACGTGTGGGGCGACTCGCGGGAGGAGGTGCTGGTGGCTGGGTGGAAGGGGCTGCGCCTCTATGCCAACGCCCGGCCCCTGGCGATTCCCACCCTCTACAACAACACCCTCTATCACGGCATGTAGCCGTCGCGCGCGGCGGCAGGGCACAGGTGCGGGATGGGTACGATCAGCGAGACGGCGATCAGCCAGCGCAAAGAGCGGTGGCGCAGGTTCTATCAACCCGAGGGCAAGGGGCGCCTGCTGCTGGTGCGCCTGGCCGATAACGCGCCACCCCGTCCCCTGCCCCACCCGGACCGGCGGCAGCAGCGGATCGAATGGGCCTGGCAGCGGTACGAGGCCCAGTTGGAGCGGCTGGCCTGGCTCGATGACGACAGCCTGCCGCACCTCGACGTGTACACCGGCACCGAGATCTTTGCCGCTGCCTTTGGCTGCCCGGTGCACCGCACCGAGGAGAACATGCCCTTTGCTCTGCCGCTGATCCAGCGGGCTGGGCAGGTCGCTTCCCTTCAGGTACCCTCCCTCGACTGCCCTGGTCTGGAAATGCTCTTCGGCATGGCCGACGAGTTGCGCCAGCGCGCCGGCCCCGAAGCCCTGCTCAAACTGGTCGATATCCAGAGCCCCATGGACATCGCGGC
Organism: Candidatus Latescibacterota bacterium; assembly: GCA_020852055.1. Taxonomy (GTDB): domain Bacteria; phylum Latescibacterota; class UBA2968; order UBA8231; family UBA8231; genus SICG01. Next base: position 10,929 of record JADZBP010000033.1, on the reverse strand, counting down.
GCTGATCTGGGAGAAGACCTCCTTCTATCCGGCCCTGCTCGAAGAACCCGAGGCGGTGCGCGAACTGGCGGCCAAGGTCAAGGAACTGCTGGTCGCCTTTCTGGAGGAGTGGTTCTCCCGCTACGGGACCGAGTTCGTCGCCCACTACCCGGATTACTATATGCCCGCAGGCATCACCCTTTCCGAGGACGAAATCGGCGCGGTGAGCGCCGAGACCTATGCCGAGCTCTTCCATCCCGAACTGGTCGAACTGTCGCAGCGTTTCGGCGGCATCGGCCTCCACTGCTGCGCCCACGCCCGCCACCAGTGGGCGGGCCTCGAGGCCATCCCCGGTCTCAAACTGCTCAATCTGGTGCAGCCGCCCGAGGTCCTGGAGCGAGCTTATGCCCACTTCGCTGTGGGGCAGATGCACAGTTGGTGCGGGGAAGGGGAGGTGCTCGACTGGGCGGCGCAACTGCCGCCCCGGAGCCGGGTAGTGCTGCAGGCCCCGGCCCAGACCCGGCAGGAGGCCGAGGCCCTGGTGGAGCGTTTCCGCACCCACTTCGCCGCGCCCGCCGCGCAGAAAGGCAGTTGAGGTATGCCGCCCCTCAAATGGTCCACACACGCCGACCTGGCCATCCGCAAAACCCCCACGGTCGGCCGGCAGGAATACCTCGACCATCTGACCTTTGTGCGCAACGAGCGGCCGCTCTTCACCGAGATCTTCGGCCCCATCATCGGGCTGAAGGAGGAGTGGGAGGAACAGGGGGCCACCCCGGAGGAACTGGATTTTTCCGCCTTCCGCTACCGCTGCGAGGCACGGGGCATGGTCCCGGTGAACACCGGCCGGCTGGGCGGGTACCCCGAAGAGGTGCTGGAGGAGACCGAGGAACACCGGATCTGGCGCGATGCGTACGGGCGCACCATGAAGATGCCCAAGGGCAAGGCCACCCTGGGCCTGCCTCTCGACCATCCGGTGCACACCATGGACGACTGGCGGCGCATCAAACACTGGTACCAGTTTTCCCCCGAACGGCTGGCCGGCGATTGGGAGGCCCAGGCCCAAGGCCACCTGGAAGCCGACCGGGTGCTGGGCATCTCCATCCCCGGGGGCTTCGACGAACCCCGCCAACTGCTGGGGGAGGAAGCCCTCTGCATCGCCTACTACGAAGATCCCGAACTGGTCCACGAGATGCTCGGTACCCTGGCTGAAACCGCGTTCCGGGTGCTCGACGAGGTGACCCGGCGGGTGCGGGTGGACGTGCTCTTCGTGCACGAGGACATGGCCGGCAAGTCCGGTCCCCTGGCCGGGCCGGTACAGATCGCCGAGTTTATCGCACCGTACTACCGGCGCTGCTGGGACCTGTTGCAGGAGCGCGGCGCCCGCCTCTTCGACCAGGACAGCGACGGGGACATGAATCCGGTCATCGAGTCCTTCCTCGCGGCGGGCATCAACTGTATGCATCCGATGGAGCCGGCCGCCAACATGGACATCGTCGCCATCCGCGCCCGGTACGGCCAGAGCCTGGCCTTCCACGGCGGGCTCGACAAACACGTGTTGCGCCGGTCCAAGGAGGAGATCACCCGCGAGTTGGAGACCAAGATCCCGCCGCTGGTCCAGAGTGGCGGCTGCGTGCTGGCCCTCGACCACCGCATCCCCAACGGCACCCCGCTGGCCCACTACAAGTTCTACCTGGCCAAGGCCTGGGAGATCCTCGAGCGCGAAGGCGCCCGGCTGACCGCCTGAACCCGCCCCCCCATCCGCAGGAGCGACGAACCCATGCCCCCGACCTTCAACGAGATCATCCGCACCGAGGAGCAGTTGCGCCAGATCATGGGAGCGCCCAGCCAGCGGGCCCTCGACAAGACCGTCACCGCCCTCGACGAAAACTGCCGGGCCTTCATCGCCGCCTCCCCCTTCCTGCTCATCGCCTCGGCGGATGCGCAGGGGCGGCTCGATGTCTCACCCAAGGGCGATCCGCCCGGTTTCGTGCAGGTGCTCGATGACCACACCCTGGTTATCCCGGACCGGCCGGGCAACCGGCGGGCCGACACCCTGGTCAACATCCTCCAGTGTGCGCAGGTGGCGTTGCTCTTTGTGATCCCCGGCAAACAGGATACCCTGCGGGTGGCCGGCACTGCCCAGATCGTCGCCGACGAGGGGGTGCGCCAGGGGCTGGCGGTGCAGGGCAAGGTGCCCGATCTGGCCATCGTCGTACACGTTGAGGAAACCTTCATCCACTGCCCCAAATGTATGATCCGCTCCCACCTGTGGGAGCCCGAACACTGGCCGGCGCTGGCGGGGGTGCCCACTATGGCCGAGACCTTTCTCGCCCATGCGAAGATCGATGCCAGTGTCGAGGAGGTGCAGGCCCTCATCGATCAGGGGGTGCGCGAACGGCTGTACTGAGATCCCGGGAGAATAGAGATGACTGCCCGCACGGAGTGGTTCGCCCGCAAGGGCTGGGGGGTGTTCTGCCACTGGCTGGGCGCCGCGCCCAGCAGTGAGGGGGGCGCCGAATTGAGCGCCGACGAATGGAACCGCTGGGTCGACGAGTTCGACGTCGAGGGCCTGGCCGGGCAGTTGGCCGGGGTGGGGGCGCCCTATTTCTTCCTCACCATCGGCCAGAACTCCGGGCACTTCCTGGCGCCCAACGCCGCGTACGACGAGCTGGTGGGTATCCAACCCAGCAAGTGTTCGCGCCGCGACCTGGTCCTCGACCTCTACGCCGCCCTGGAAAAACGCGGCATCGACCTGCTGGTGTACCTGCCCAGCGGGGCGCCGGCCGCCGACCCGGTGGCAGTGGAACGGCTGGGCTGGGAGTGGGGGTTCGAGGGCAGCTGGCCCTCTAGCTGGGGCACCGAGCGGACGGGCAGGAAACTGGCCGAGTTCCAGCGCCGCTGGGAACAGATCATGCGCGCCTGGTCGCTGCAGTGGGGCCCCAAGGTCAAAGGCTGGTGGATCGACGGGTGTTATTTCGCCGACGAGATGTACCGCCACGCCGAGGAGCCCAACTTCGGCAGCTTTGCCGCGGCGCTGCGGGCCGGCAACCCCGAGGCCCTGGTCGCCTTCAACCCGGGGGTGCTGGTGCCGGTGGTCTGCCACTCCGAACACGAGGACTACACCGCCGGCGAGATCGCCGGGGCCCTGCCCGAATGCCCGGGACCCTGGGTCGAACGCCAGGGCCACCGCGCCCGGTACCATGTGCTCAGCTACCTGGGCCAATCCTGGTGCCAGGGACCGCCGCGTTTCCCCGAGGGAATGGCCGTTGGTTATACCCGGCACGTGACCGGCAAGGGCGGGGTGGTCACCTGGGACGTGCCCATCGAGCGCAAGGGCCTCATCCCCGGCGATTTTCTGCGCCAGTTGGGGGCCATCGGCGCGGCCCAGACCCGTAGCTGGCAGGAAGGCGGCCCGGTGCCCGACGCGGCGGTGCGCACCAGCCGGGCTCTGCGCGAGCGCCTGCTGGCCGATTCCACCCGGCCGCGCTACCACTTCTGCGTGCCCGAGGATCAGGGTATGCCCGGCGACCCCAACGGGGCCTTCTACGCCAAGGGTCGCTATCATCTGATGTACCTCTACAGTCGCAGCGGCTCGGGTTTCTGCTGGGGCCATATCTCCAGCGCCGACCTGGTGCATTGGCGGCACCACCCCGACGCCATCGGGCCGGGCGAGGGGGACGAGGGTTGCTTCAGCGGCGGGGCTTTTGTGGATGAGGACGGCACCGCCACCCTCTCCTATTGGATGCTCTGGGGCGACAAGGGCATCGGCCTGGCCCAGAGCCAGGGGCCCGCTTACGAGCGCTGGACCAAGTTGGCGGCCAACCCGGTGATCAAGTCCAGCGAGTGGGGGGTGACCGAGCTAAGGAACGCCGAGGGTCAGCCTTTCTACGTGGGTTCGGCCGATCCTTCCAATATCTGGAAGGAGGACGGGCGGTACTATATGCTCACCGGCAACCTGCTGGTGCTCAACAAGGTGGGCCGCGTCCCGGAAGCGCCCGCGTCCGAGCAGGGCGATCGGCTTTATCTCTTTGTTTCCGACGACCTCAAAACCTGGCAGTACCAGCACGTCTTCTACCAGCGCCGGGCCGAATGGACCCAGCGCAGCGAAGACAATATGTGCCCCAGCTTTCTGCCCCTGCCGGCCAGCCCCGAGGGCGGGCCGCCCAGCGGCAAACACCTGCTGCTCTTCATCAGCCACAACCTGGGCTGCCAGTATTATGTGGGCACCTACCGCGACCACCACTTCCAGCCCGAGACCCACGGGCGCATGACCTGGGTGGACAATACCTACTTCGCCCCCGAGGCGCTGATGGACGCGCAGGGCCGGCAGATCATGTGGTCCTGGCTGCTGGACAACCCGGCCGGGGATCGCGAGCGCGGCTGGTCCGGGGTGTACGGCCTGCCGCGTTCCCTGTGGGTGGGGGAGGACAACATCCTGAGGATGGCGCCGGTGGGGGAGCTGGAGGTGCTGCGGGGGCCGGTGAAGCGCTGGCGGGCCCAGGCCCTCAAGGCGGGCCAGACCCGGGCGCTCGAGGGCCTGGACGGCCGCTCCTGCGAGCTGGAGGTGGAGTTCGAGGTGGGCGAGGCCCGGCGCTGCGGCCTGAAGGTGCGGGCCGGGACCGAGGAGCAGACCCTGCTCTACTACGACGCCGAAGCCGGGCAGTTGGTCTTTGACAGCAGCCGCAGCGGTACCACCGGCCGCAAGGTGGTGGAAAGGGCGCCGCTCAAACTGGCCGAGGGCGAGGCCCTGCGTCTGCGGATCTTCGTCGACCAGTCGGTGGTGGAGGTCTTTGCCAACGAGCGCCAGGCCATCGGCCGGCGGGTGTACCCCGAGCGGGCGGACAGCACCGGGCTGCTGCTCTTTGCCGAGGGCGGCGCGGCCAGGGTGCGGCGGGTCGCCGGCTGGGACCTGGCCCCGGCCAATCCGTACTGAGGCGCAGGGGGCCTTGCTGGTACTGCTGGCCGAGGTGCTGACCCCGGCCGCAACGACTCCTTAGTTTTTTCCCCTATACCTGGACGACTCCATGGCGGATACCCCACCACCCGCTCCACCCGCGGCGCCGCATGACCCCTATGCGGCGCTGCGTTTTGGCGACTTCCGCCTGTTGCTGGCCGGCAGTTTCATCTCCTCCTTCGGCGGCCAGATGCTCTCCTTCGCCATCAGCTGGGAGCTGTGGCTGCGCACCCACAGCGCCTTCGCCCTGGGCCTGGTGGGCCTGGTGCAGGTGATCCCGGTCATCCTCTTCTCCCTGCCGGCCGGGCACGTGGCCGACCAGTTCAACCGCAAGCGTATCCTCTACTGCACCCAGTCGGTGATGGTGGCCTGCGCCCTGGCACTGGGCCTGCTCTCCTATATACAGGGGCCGCTGTGGCTGATCTACGGCTGTCTGCTGGCCATGGGTATTGCCCGCGCCTTCAACGGTCCGGCCTCCTCGACCCTGCTGCCCCAGATGGTGCCCGAATCCGCCTATACCAGCGCCGTGACCTGGAGCAGCAGCACCTGGCAGTTCGCCTCCATCGCCGGGCCGGCGGCGGCGGGCCTGCTGGTGGCGGCGCTGGATCAGGTGACCCTGCTCTATTTCCTCGATGCCGCTGCCGTGCTCACCTTCCTGGTCCTGCTCGGGTTCATGAAGGGCCGGCAGGTGGCCCTGCCGCGCAAGACCGCCACCCTGGCCTCGCTCAGGGAAGGGGTGCAGTTCATCCGCAATACCAAGGTCCTCCTGGCTGCCATCACCCTCGATATGTTTGCGGTGCTCTTCGGCGGGGCGGTGGCCCTGCTGCCGGTCTACGCCACCGATATCCTGCAGGTGGGGGCCGAGGGGCTGGGGGTGATGCGCACCGCCCCCTCGGTGGGGGCCCTGTTGATGGCCTTTGCCCTGGCCCACCTGCCGCCCATGCGCCAGGCCGGCAAGGTCCTGCTCTGGGCGGTGGCCGGTTTCGGTCTGGCCACCATCGTCTTCGGGGTGTCGGAGTCCTTTGTGCTCTCGGTGGCGATGCTGGCCCTGCTGGGGGCGATGGACAGCATCAGCGTGGTCATCCGCAGCACCCTGATGCTGACCAAGGTGCCCGACGAGATGCGGGGCCGCGCCTCGGCGGTGAACGGCATCTTCATCAGCACCTCCAACGAACTGGGCGGCTTCGAGTCCGGGGCGGTGGCGGCGCTATGGGGGCCGGTTTTTGCGGTGGTGAGCGGGGGGATCGGCACCATCGTGGTGGTGCTGCTGGTGGCGCGGCTCTGGCCCGAGATGCGCCGGCTCAAGACCCTCTGAACTCAGCGGTGGCGGGCGAACCAATCTATGGCCAGTTCCCACATCATCGGGGTAAACTGGTGGGCCGTACCGGGTTGGCGGTGGACCTGCAGGCGCTCGGGGCAGGCGGCGTAGGCCGGCGCCAGGGCGGCGGCAAAACGCTCCGCCCCGTCGGGCGGCACCTGCTGGTCCTGGTCGCCGCAGAGGAAACACAGGGCCGGGCAGTGGTGGTAGGCCCCCAGATGGGTAAGGGGATTGCAGCGCTCGTACGCGGTCCGGGCGTCGTCGTCGGGTTCACCGGGCGGCTCGAAGGAACCCGGCCGCAACCAGTCCGGGGTGGCGATGGCGGCGGCCACCCGGTCGATGCGGTGATCCAGACCGGCGGCGGCCACACTGATGTCGCCGCCCATCGAGATGCCACCCATGCCCACGGCGGGTTCCACCCCGAGTTGGGAGAGGGCCCAGTCGATCACCTGCAAGGTCTCCTGGGCGGTGTGGGCGAGGATGGGCCAGAAGTGGCGGCGGATATTGCCCCGGACCCGCTGGCGCAGGGCCTCCACCCCTTCGGTCGAGCGTTCGCCGTGCCCCCAGGGATCGAAGCTCAGGCCCACCAAGCCGGCGGCGGCCAGGTCCAGCAACTGTGCCTGCACCCCTTCCTTGTTGCCGCTGAAGCCGGGCAACCAGACGACCAGGCGGCGCGGGGCACCGGCGGCCGGTTCGGCCCAGAGCAGGGGGATCTCCCCCGCCCGTGCCTGATTGAGGGCCGCGCTCATGCTCCGGCCTGGAGGGCCGCCCGGTCCTCCTCGATCCAGCGATCCCACATCTCCTCGTCGGCCACCTGGAAGCCGGAGTTGGCGCGCCGGAAGACCAGCTCGTCCACCCCGAAAAGGCGCAGCAGGCGGCGGTCGTTTTTCTCGCGGGCCATCTGGATGATCCTGGCCACGTTGGGCCCCGAGTGATTGTCGCGGTGCCGCAGCCAGCTGCGGTTGTAGTAGATCGAAAAGAAATACCGCTCCCTGCCACTCATGTTGGGCGTGCCGGCGTGTAAGAGGGCGCAGTGGGTGAAGATCACGTCGCCGGCCTTGGCGTAGACCAATTGCTCGCGCGCATGCGGGGTGGTGCGCAGTTCCTGGGGCACGGTGATCGGGTCGCGGTGGGAACCGGCCACCACCCGCAGCGGGCCGTTCTCGTCGGTCAGGTCCTGCAGATAGGTGATGGCATTGCAGGCCAGGGGAGGCACATAGTCGGCGCCGGTGGGCACCCAGCCCCAGATATCGCGGTGCCAGCCGCCGGCCTTGCCTTCGGCCTCGGCGCGGGGCAGGGAGGGGAAGGCCATGAAGGTCAGATTGTCGAGCTGCACGAAGGGGCCCAGCACCCGTTCGGCAAAGTCGAGGATCACCGGGTCGTTGACCGCCGGCAGCATCAGCCAGGGTTCGTATTCGACGACGCTGCTCAGCCAGAGGGTGGGATTGGCCGCTCCCTGCGGGGTCTGCCGGGCCACCAGATCCGGGTATTTGGCGATCCAGCGGTCCATCAGGTCCCGGCTGAAGGCGCCTTCGAAGACGGTGTAGCCTTGGTGTTTGAACTCGGCGATGCGGTCGGCCAGGGTTTTCATCGAATGCCTTTCCGGTCGGGGTTTACGAGGCGACGATCTTGCGGATATCGGCCACGGTGGCGCAGCCCAGGTTGACCAGGTTGGCCGCCAGGTCGGCCAGCAGGATCTCGGCCACCAGGTCGCCGCCTTCCTCCCCGCAGGCCGCCACGGCGTAGATGAAGGCCCGGCCGAGGAACACGAAATCGGCCCCCAGGGCCAGGGCCCGGATGATGTCCAGCCCGGTGCGCACGCCGCTGTCGAAGAGCACCGGCACCCGGCCCCGGATCCGCTCCACCATGGCCGGCAGGGCCTCGATGGCCGAGGGGGCGCCGTCGAACTGGCGGGCGCCGTGGTTGGAGACCTGGATGGCGTCGACGCCCACGTCGAGGGCGATCTCCGCGTCCGCCGGGTGCAGCAGCCCCTTGATCACCAGCGGGCCTTTCCATTCCTGGCGCACCTCGCGCAGGTAGTCCCACGATAGGGTGCCGCCCACGTGCTGGGCGACGAATTGGGTAACATCCCTCCAGTCATTGGAGGGGGCGTACTTGACCAGGGTGCGCAGAGTGGGCAGTCCCTCCTGCAGGGTGCGCAGGGTCCAGGTCGGGTGGGTGAGGGCCTCCCACACGAAACGGGCGGAGATGGTGGGCGGCATGGTCATGCCGGCCCGGATGGTGCGCTCGCGGCGGCTGCCCACCGGGGTGTCGGCGGTGACCACCAGGGTGGTGAACCCCGAGTCCCGCACCCGCTGCAGGATATCGGCCCGGACCTCCCTGGCCCGCGGGGGATAGAGCTGGAACCAGCCCATGTCGCCGGCAATGGGGCCGATGGTTTCGGGGGTCTGGGTGGCCACCGTGCTCAGACAGTAGGGGAAGCGGTAACGGGCCGCCGTGCGCGCGAGGACCTGCTCGGTCCGGGGCCACATCAGACCGCACAGGCCCACCGGCGAGACCCCGAAGGGGGCCCGGTATTCCCTGCCCAGGAGCGTGGTCGATGGATCGGCCTTCAATTCGCCGAACATGAAGCGGGGCATCAGGGTGACCTCGGCCATCTTTTCGAGGTTGCGGCTCAGGCCGGCCTCGTCGCCGGTGCCCATTTCGAGGTATTCGTGGGCCACGTGGGGGATGCGTCGGCAGGCCCGCAGGCGTAGGTCGGCGACGGCGGGGTACCGCTGCATCAGCTTCTTGAGGCGGGCTTCTTCCATGGGGGTTTCTCGTCAGGGGAAGTCGGGTTTCCTTGACAGCGAGCCAAAACAGATGGTAAATATGCCGATCCAAAACCCATCGCGAAAGGATCGAATTTGCCGTCTTCGTTCAAGGTTCTGTTGCTCGGCGGCCGGGGGAACATCGGGTCCGGCCTGCGCAAGTACCTGCCGCAACTCGATGCGCGGTACCGCTTTGTCTGTGTTGACCTGCCGGGCGCTCGCAACCGGGCGCCCGCCGGCGTCGAGGAGGAATTCGTCGACCTGGATTTCTTTGCCCACCCCGAGGCCTTCCGCGACCTCTTGCCCGGCATCGACCTGGTGGTGTACCTGGCCCGCCACGGGGGGTTGAAAGAGATGAACCAGATGACCGACCTGGTCTACGAGTCGGTGCTGGCTCGGGACCCCGCGCCGATGATCATCGGCTCCAGTTCGGTGCACGCGGTGGACGCGGCCTATCTCTTCTACGAGCGCGATCCCTATCCCCTCCTCGCGCAGCGCCGTTTCGCCGAACTGGGGCCCACCTGGCCCATCCTGCCGGCCACCCTGCCGGCCTGCCCGGTCAGCCATTACGGCGACGAGAAAGCCTACGTCGAGGCCTGGACCCATCGGCTGGCGCTACAGGGGAAGGCCGCCGTGGCCGCCCGCTGGGGCGGGATCAACGCCGAAAACCAGATGCACTCGGAGGTGGCCTATTTCTCGGTGTGGTGCCACCAGGAGGATGCGGCCCGTTTCGTGCACGCCTGCTTCAGCACCCACCAGCAGGGCAGGCTGAAAAGCGGGGCGCATTACTTCGTCATCTCCAACAACACCTACAACATCTTCGACCTCGAAACCCCCCGCCGCGAGGTGGGGTACGAACCCATACACAACGCCGAGGTGTTTTACCAGTAAGGGCCTCAGCCGCGCCGGAAGAACTGCACCTGCGGCGCGAATTCCACCCCCTCGTCGAGGGGGAAGATCGGCCGGGCGCAGTGGGTGTGGCCCAGGCGGCGCAGGTTGGCGCTGGTCGAGCCGGGGGCGTCCACGTCGATGAGTCTGGCGCACCAGTCGGCGAACATGTGCGGCTCGCAGTGGGGGGATTTCACCACCACCAGGTCGAAGCGCCGGGGGTCCTGGCCGTTGGCGTAGAACCAGGAGCGGTCGAAGAGGCTGACCGGGCGGGTGCCGGTGACGAGGGTGAGGTTGCCGGCCTCGAGCACCGCGGTGGGGCCCGCGTCCCAGGGCCAGCCGAAGGACTCGCTGCGGAATTTCCCGTCGGATAGCAGGCGTACCTGGGCGTCGATGGCCAGGGGCTGGAAACGGGCCGGGTCGCAGGCCCCGCCCACCCAGGTCTGGATGCGGGCGCCCACCCCGGCGGCAAAGGCCTGTTGCACCGCCCCCGGATCGACGATGGGGGCCAGCACCCGGCCGGAATAACCCTGGCGGATCACCTCGGTGAGGATGGCGTTGCTGTCCCCCGAGGCCCCCGAACTGGTGGCGTCGGCCGCGTCCATCAACACCACCGTGCCCTTGGCAACGGCAGCGGCCTGGCGCACACTCTCCTCCAGGCTGGTCAGCGGCACCTGCATCCTTTCGTGCCGGGCCCAGAAGCGCTGGGCCAGTTCGAGGGCGTGGGCCTCGGCGGCAGCCGGATCGCCGTCCATCACCACCACGCTGCTGGTGCACAGCTCGGGCACATCGGTGAAGGGATTGCCCCACATCACCCCCGCCGAAAGCCCCGCGGGGCTGGCCTCGATCTCCTGGGCCAGGTCGATACAGGCGCGGATGGCCCCGGTCCGGGTGATCAGCTCGTTGCCGCGCACCAGGGCCGGGATCTTCACCCGCGCTGTCACCGGGCGGGCCCCGCGCAGGAGGCGCAGCAGCAGGGCCCCGGCCCGCGCCCCGGTCTCGAAGAAGTCCACGTG
>JADZBP010000032.1 GCA_020852055.1 Candidatus Latescibacterota bacterium | reverse complement strand
CGCTCGGGCAAACTCAAGCCCACCCGCATCGCCGAGAAACGCGCCGAGAAATTGCGCGATCAGGTGCCGCTGCTGGCGGTGCTGGCCACCCAGACCGAAGGGGAGTTCGTCCTCCGCGACGTGCAGAGCCTGCGCCAGGGCGAGTACGACTACCTGGCCCATCTAGTCCAGCAGTTGCGCCTTATCGAGGCCAAGGTGGGCGAATTCCCCGAGGGCCTGGTCGTCGAGGGCGGCTACCCGCTCAAGGGGGCGGCCATCGACACCCGCGGCGACGCCGGCCTGGCCTTTGCCTTTGCGGTGGCCGGGCTGTGGGCCGAGGCCGAAATGACCCTGTCGGACACCCGGGGCCTCGAGGAAGCCTTCCCGGCCTTCTTCGCGACCCTGGAAAAACTCCAGGAGCGAAAGAGATGAGGGGATTGATCAGAGTGTGCGCGCTGGCTGCCGTGCTGGCCCTGGGCGGGCTGCTGTTGATTCGCATGCGCTACGGGTCCTCCTGGCGCGAGAGCCTGGGCATCGCCGAGCAGTTCGTCGAGGATCTCCTGCCGTGATCGGCGGCAAGACCCAGGTCCTGGGCGTGATCGGCCACCCGGTGGGGCACACCTCCTCGCCGGCCATGCAGAACGCCGCCATCGCCGCCCTGGGGCTGGACTACGTGTACGCCGCCTTCCCGGTGCGTCCCGAGGACCTGAGCCAGGCCATCGCCGGCATACGCGCCCTGAATTTTCGCGGCCTCAATGTCACCGTGCCGCACAAGGTGGGGGTGATGCCCCTGCTCGACGAGATCTCGCCCGAAGCGCGGGCCATCGGCGCGGTGAACACCATCGACCATCGCGAGGGCCGCCTGATCGGGCACAATACCGACGCCTTCGGGGTGATGCAGAGCCTGCGCCTGGACGGGGGCCTGGAAACCCTGCCGGCCCGCGTGGCGCTCCTGGGCGCCGGCGGCGCGGCGCGGGCCATCCTCTACGGCCTTTTGCAGCGCCCCGAGGTGGAACACCTCGCCCTGCTCAACCGCACCCCGGAAAAAGCCGCGGCCCTGGCCGCCGACCTGGACCCGGACGGCCGGCGGGTGTTCCCCGGCGCCCTCGACGAAAAGGCCGGCGAACTGCTGCACCAGGCCGGCCTGCTGATCAACGCCACCGCCATCGGCATGTCGCCCCACCCCGACGCCTCACCCCTGCCGGACCCCTCCTGCTTACACGCGGGCATGGTGGTGCTCGACATCGTCTACAACCCGCTCGAAACCCTGCTGCTGCGCCAGGCCCGGCAGGCCGGCGCCCGCCCGGTGGACGGCCTGGGCATGCTGGCCCGTCAAGGCGCGCGGGCCTTCGCCCTCTGGACCGGCGTCGAGCCACCCGTCGAGGTCATGCGCGCTGCCGCCCTGGAGCGTTTGGGCAAATCCTCCCCCTGAGCATTGGCCGCCCACTGAATGGCGCTGAGCCCCCCGGAGGGTCGGGAATGCCCTGGAGATGTTTCCCTGGGGAGCGGTAGGGAAGGGAAGGACGCGGGTCGGGATGAGGGGAGAGCGGAGTCGGAGCGAGCGGGGGCAACACCATAGAGATGGTGTTGCAGGGGTGTGGTGGTGGGCAGTCGAGCGGAGCGAGCAGAGCGGCAAGTCCGCGCCTTGGGAAACATCGGAAGGGCGTTTCCGATCCGACCACCTCCTACACGCCAGTACCCCATCAGCCTTTAACATCACCCTTTCTTGGAGATCACTCCCCATGTATACCCTCGCCAATGACCAACTCACCGTCTCCGTGCTCGATCCGCTCGCCGACCAGGAGCGTATGGGCTCCCGCTACTGCACCGGCGGGTACATCTTTCAGGTGGCCGACCACAAGCTGGGCGATCTGCTCAGCGGCCCCACCTATCCGGACAGCTTCAACGTCTTCGACGGCCAGGGCATTCCCGACTCCTTCAACCTCAGCCCAGTGCGCGACAACTACTCGGCCGATCCCACCAGCCTGATCATCGGCATCGGCCTCTGCGACATGAAGGCCAACAAGGTGCTGGAGTTCTGCAACTGGGAGGTGACCCACCAGGCCGACCGGGTGCGCATGGCCACCGAGCATCACTTCCAGAGCTACGCCCTGCGCCTGGAGCGCGTGGTAACCCTGATCGAACGCACCGTGCGCTCCGAGATCCGGGTGGAGAACCTGGGCCAGGGTTTCCTCAACCTGCGCTGGTTCCCCCATCCCTTCTATCCCCACCCGGTCACCGACGAACTCTTCCGGGTCAACTTTCCGGTCTCCTTCGCCGAAGACCCTGGTTTCGTGCTGGGGGCCAACGGGTACATCCGCCGCAAGACCTCGCCCTGGAAGGGCGGCCAGACCAAACTCGACCACGCCGGCGACACCAAGTTGGTGATCCAGCAGCGCCATCCCAAGCTGGGCATGGTCAGCGCCACCTGCAGCTTTGCCCCCGACTTCTTCCTGATCTGGGGCAACCCCCGCACCTTCTCGTGGGAGCCCTACCTCGAGCGCACCCTGCTGGGCAGCCAGGACTATGCCTGGTCCATCGATTACGACTTCTGAGCGCTCTGATTGCGCATACCTACCTGCCAGACTATTATCTATCTGTCTTACTGCTATCGATTTAACTGACAAGGACACCCCTATTCATGACCTTGCGCAATCTGCTTGAAACCCGGCTGGCCCTGGCCCTGCAGGCCGCCGGCGCCCCCGCTGACACCCCGCCCATGCTGGGCCTGGCCACCCGGCCAGAGTTTGGCGACTACCAGGGCAACGGGGTGATGGGCGCCGCCAAGAGGATGGGCCTCAAGCCGCGGGAGCTGGCCGAAAAGGTGGTGGCCGCCCTGGACCTGGAGGGCATCGCCGGAAAGGTGGAGATCGCCGGGCCGGGTTTCATCAACATCACCCTCAAAAACGAATGGCTGGCCGCACATCTGGGCCAGTTGCTGGCCGATGAGCGCCTCGGGGTGGCCCCGGCCGCCGCACCGCAGACCGTGGTGGTGGACTACTCGCATCCCAATCTGGCCAAGGAGATGCACGTCGGCCACCTGCGCAGCACCATCATCGGCGACGCGCTGGTGCGTATCCTCGAGTTTCTGGGACACCGGGTGGTGCGCCACAACCACGTGGGTGACTGGGGCACCCAGTTCGGCATGCTCATCGCCCACCTCGATCACCTGGAGCGGCAGGGTCAGGATCTGTCGGGGGAGTTGGCCGACCTCGAGGCCTTCTACCGGGCGGCCAAGCAGCGCTTCGACGAGGACGAGGATTTTGCCCGCACCGCCCGCGAGTACGTGGTGAAGCTGCAGGGGGGCGACGCCCACTGCCGGCAGGTGTGGCAGCGCTTCATCGACGAGTCGCTGCACCACTGCGAGCAGGTGTACGCGCGCCTGGGCGTCACCTTGAAACGCGAGGACGTGCGCCCCGAAAGCGCGTACAACGACGACCTGCCCCGGGTGGTCGAGGACCTGGCCAAGGCCGGCCTGCTGCGCCAGTCGCAGGGGGCGCAGTGTGTGTTCTTGGAGGAGTTCAAGGACCACGAAGGGGAGATCACGCCCGTCATCATCCAAAAGTCCGACGGCGGTTACCTCTACGCCACCACCGACCTGGCCGCCGTGCGCTACCGCGCCGGGGAACTGCAGGCCGACCGCGTCCTCTACGTCGTCGACGCCCGCCAGGACCTGCACCTGCGCCAGGTCTTTGCCGTGGCCCGCGCCGCTGGTTTCGCCCCGGCCAGTTGCTCCCTCGAGCACCACGCCTTTGGCACCATGATGGGCAAGGACGGCAAACCCTTCCGCACCCGGGCCGGCGGCACGGTCAAACTGCTCGAACTGCTGGACGAGGCCGAGGTGCGGGCCCTGGCCCTGGTCACCGAGAAGAACCCCGAATTACCCGAGGCGGAGCGCCGCAACATCGCCCGGGTGGCGGGCATCGGCGCGGTCAAGTACGCCGATCTCTCGCTCAACCGCACCACCGACTATCTCTTCGACTGGGACAAGATGCTGGCCCTCGACGGCAACACCGCGCCCTATCTGCAGTACTCGTACGCGCGGGTGCAGAGCATCTTTCGCAAGGGCGGCCTCGAAGGCCTGGGCACCCAGCCGGCCCTGCACCTGAGCGAGGCGGCCGAGCGCAACCTGGCCCTCAAGCTGGCCCAGTTCGCCGAGACCGTGGAGAGCGTGGCCCGCGAGTGTTATCCCAATACCCTCTGCGCCTATCTCTACACCCTGGCCGAGATCTTCATGCGCTTCTACGAATCCTGCCCGGTGCTCAAGGCCGAGGAAGCGGTCCGCAACAGCCGGCTCCTGCTCTGCCAGGGCACGGCCCGCACCATCCGCACCGGCCTGGGTCTGCTGGGCATCGAGACCATGGAGCGGATGTAGGAACAGGGCGATGTGGAACTGCAAAAGGTGCGACGCGGAGATCCCCCCCCGGTGACCGGCCCCGTTTTCCTCACCGGTTTCATGGGCACCGGCAAGACCAAGATCGGCCGGCTCCTGGCCCAGCGCCTGAGCCGGGTCTTCCTCGATACCGACCACCTGATCGAGGAGCGGGCCGGCCAGAGCATCCCCCAGATCTTCGCCACCCAGGGGGAGGCCGCCTTTCGCCAGCTCGAACACCAGTGCCTGGCCGAGGCGGCCACCCGCACCGACGCGGTGATCGCCCTGGGCGGGGGCGCCCTCGCCCAGGAGCGCAACTGGGAATTGCTGGGCCGGGCCGAAGGGGTGGTGGTCTGCCTGCAGGCCTCGGTGGACACCATCCTCGAACGGGTCAGCCGCAAGGAAGACCGGCCGCTGCTGGCGGGCCTGAGTCTCCCGGAAAAACGCGCCAAAATCGAGCGGTTGCTGGCCGAGCGCGCTCCTTTCTACAACCGGGCCGACATCCAGTTCTTCACCAGCGACGAGGTGGACCCCGAAGCCACCGCCACCCGCCTGGCCCAAACCCTGGAGCAATGGCATGCAGACCATCGACGTGACCCTTGAGCCCCATCCCTACACCATCCATGTAGGGCACGGGGTGCTGGCGCGCCTGGGAGGGTTGTGCCGGGCCGCCGGCCTGGGCCGGCAGGTGGCGCTGATCACCGATCACACCGTGGCCGGGCTGCACCTGGAGCCGGCGGCAGCCGGCCTGCGCGAGGCCGGCTTCGAGGTCACCGAGGTGCGCTTCGCCGGCACCGACAGCGCCAAGAACCTGCGCACCGCCGAGCAGATCTTTGGGCAACTGATCCAGGCCGGCCTCGACCGCAGGGCCTGGGTCCTGGCCCTGGGCGGCGGGGTGGTGGGGGACCTGGCCGGCTTTGTCGCCGCCACCTTCCTGCGCGGCATCCCTTTTGTGCAGGTGCCCACCACCATCGTCTCGCAGGTGGACGCCAGCATCGGCGGCAAGACCGGGGTCAACCACGCCCTGGGCAAGAACATGATCGGCGCCTTCCACCAGCCCCGCCTGGTCTGTATCGACACGGCGCTGCTGCGCACCCTGCCCCGCCGCGAGCTGGTGGCGGGCATGGCCGAGGTGGTCAAACACGCCGTCATCCGCGACCCGGCCCTCTTCGAGTTTCTCGAACACCATATCGAACAGATCGCCGGCATGGAACTGGACCCCGACCAGCTCGACGGACTGATCGCCGCCAACGCCCGCATCAAGGCCGAGGTGGTGGCCGCCGACGAGAAGGAGAGCGAGCTGCGGGCCATCCTCAACTACGGCCACACCATCGGCCACGCCATCGAGTCGGCCAGCCAGTACGGGTACCTGCACGGCGAGGCGGTGATCCTGGGCATGGTCGGGGCCGGCGAACTGGCCGTGCAGCGCGGCATGTGGCCCGAGGCCGAGCGCACCCGCCAGGACCAGTTGTTGGTGCGGCTGGGCATGCCCCCGGGCCTGAGCCGCCTGGGCGCCGACCTCATCGTCGAGCGCACCCGCGCCGACAAGAAACGCCTGGAGGGCAGGCACCGCTTTGTGCTGGCCCGGCGCCTCGGCCAGGTGGAGATCGTCGATGGCATCAGCGATACCGAGGTGCGCGCCGCCGTCGAGTACATCCAGCGCCGGCACCCCTAAAGGGTCTGTCTGAGAAGTCGCTTATAGGCCCAAGCCCGAGCGAAAGCGGCGCGGGCAAGGCGCCCGAAGTAGGCGTATTGACCCAGAAATACGCCGAATGAGGGCAACGTAGATCCGCGTCGCTTGCAGCCGGGCGACGCCAGAATGGAGTTTTCAGACAGACCCTAATCCGCGAGGAACAGGCCATGGCAGAAATGGACGAGGAAGATTTCTTCAAGAGTGCGTACGAGTGTTTCGTCGAGGAATTGGATACCCTGCGCGCCAAGGAGGGGGTGCTCAAGTACCTCAATATCGACCTGACCCCCGGCGTCTTCGTCGATGCCGACGTGTGCGAGATGGCGCTGGTCGCCTCCGAGTTGATGTTGCGCGCCGGCGGCCAGGGCATCGGCGAGATCCCCGACGAGGCGGAGGCGGCCTGGAGCAAATGGAAGTTCAGCTACGCCCCCGAGGACTACCGGGCGGCGGCCAAGGCCGTGGTCAAGCTGGGCCAGGAAGGCTCGGAGCTGGACCTGGCCATGGAGGCCGAAGGGGAGGAAGGGTACGAAGCGTGGAAGGAGTACCTGGTGGAATTGGGCGCCGCACTGAGAGCCAGGGCCGGTGATGCCTGAGCCCGGTTCCCCAACCAAGAGTCCATACGGAAATGCGCTTTGTCGGCGAGCCCGAGCGAAAGCGGCGTGGGCCAGGCGTCCGAAGGAGGCATATCTGACAAAGGACGATCTGCCGACTGAGGACAACGCCGACCGCGCCGCTTGCAGCCGGGCGCAGCCCAAATTGGGATTTCCGTATGGACGTTAAACGCCACAAGGTCCACCTGGTCAATCTGGGTTGCCCCAAGAACCTGGTGGATTCGGAGCAGATGAGCGGCCTGCTCCAGGGCAACGGCTACGAACTGACCGACGATCCGCATCAGGCCGACGTGGTGGTGGTCAACACCTGCGGCTTCATCGGCCCGGCCAAGGAAGAGTCCATCCAGGCCATCCTCGAAGCCAACCGCCTCAAGGCGGAGGGCCGCGTCCAGGCGGTGATCGCCACCGGCTGCCTGGCCCAGCGCTACCAGGAGGAGCTGCAGATCGAGCTGCCCGAGGCCGATCAGATCCTGCCTTTGGCCGAGGAAGTCAATATCGCCGCCCACGTGGACCGCGCCCTGGGCAAGACCCGCGCCGCCTATATCACCAGCGGCCCCCGCCTGCAGTTGACCCCGCGCCACTGGGCCTACCTGCGCATCTCCGATGGCTGCGACCACCAGTGCGCCTTCTGCGCCATCCCCGGCATCCGCGGCAAACACCACAGCGAGCCCGTGGAGAAACTGGTGGAGGAAGCCCGGCGCCTGGCCGGAGGCGGGGTACGCGAACTGGTGCTGATCTCCCAGGACTCGGTGCGCTACGGGGCCGACCTCTACGGGCAGGCCCGGCTGGTGCCGCTGATGGAACAACTGGGCGCCATCGAGGGCATCGAATGGCTGCGGCTGATGTACACCTATCCGGCCTTCTGGACCGAGGCGATGATCGCCCTCTTCGCCGATCACCCCAAGGTCTGCAAGTACATCGACATGCCCCTGCAGCATATCGCCGACCCGGTGCTGAAGCGCATGAAGCGGGCCACCACCCGCCAGAAGACCCTCGACCTCCTGGCCGAACTGCGCGGGCGCATCCCCGGCGTGGGGCTGCGCTCCTCCTTCATCGTCGGTTTTCCGGGGGAGAGCGAGGCGGAGTTCGAGGAGTTGCTCGAATTCGTCGAAGCGACCCGCTTCGACTACGCCACCGCCTTCATCTACTCGCCCGAGGAGGGCACCTCGGCCCACGGGCTGGACGGCGAGGTGGACGAGCAGATCAAGGCCGAGCGCTACCGCCGCCTCACCGAGCTGCAGGAGCGCATCTCCGGCGACCTGAACCACCAGCTGGTGGGCAGCCGCCAGCTAGCACTGGTGGACGAACGCACCCCCGAGGGCTTGCACCTGGGCCGCATGCAGCGGGATGCCCCCGAGATCGACGGCCAGGTGTCCATCGCGGGCCCGGCCGAGGTGGGGCGCTTCGCCGAGGTGGAGATCACCGGCGCCGCCCCCTTTGAACTGAGCGCCCGCACCCTGGGCCCAAGCCACTGAGCAGACAGATGAATACCCCGAAGAAGAAACCCGCCGAGATCGGTCTGAGCGACACCGAGCTGGCCATCCGCTGGCAGGACGGCAGCGAAAGCCGGTACTCCCTGGAAGAGTTGCGCCGCAACTGCCCCTGCGCCCTGTGCCGCGCCCTGCGCGAGGAGCCCGGGGTGCAGGCCCCGCCCGCCCCCGGCCCCCTCGAATTGCCCATGCTCAACGACACCGCCGCCAGCGCCACGGCCCGGGCCAGCGGCTGGGAGCTGGTGGGCCGCTACGGCCTGCGCATCACCTGGGCCGACGGCCACGACCACGGCATCTACACCTTCGAATCCCTGCGCGACGAGGGCTGAGCCCTCAATCGAAGAAATCCCCGTCCTCCTCCCGCAGGTACTTGCGCGCCGCCTTCTCGTTGAGGTCGATGCCCATGCCCGGCCGGTCCCAGACCTCGATGAAGCTATTCTTGACGATGGGATCGGGCACCCCCTCGACGATGTCGTACCACCACTCGGGCCGGCCCGTCGGATACTCGAAGGCGATGTAGTTCTGCGGCATGACCGCCGCCACCTGCACCAGGGCCGCCAGGCCCAGCAGACCGTTGCCCGTGCCGTGCGGCGCCATCAGGACACCGTGCAGGTCGGCGTACTCGGCGATCCACTTCAACTCGGCGATGCCGCCCACGTCGCAGGGGTCGGGGCCGACGATGCTCACCGCCCGCTTCTCGATCAACTCCTGGAAGTTCTGCCGCAGATAGATCTGCTCGCCGGTGTGGATGGGGGTGGTGGTGCTCTGGGTGACCTCGCGGTACAGGTCGGCCTGCACGTAGGGCGTGTAGTCGCCGGTGAGCATATCCTCCAGCCACATCACGTTGTAGGGCTCTACCGCCCGGGCCAGGCGGATGGCATCGGGCACCATCCAGCCCGGACCGCAGTCGAGAGCCAACCCCACCTCGTCCCCCAGCACCTTCTTCATCGCCTCGACACAGGCGAGGGTGTGTTTGAGCCCCTTTTCAGTCAGCAGACTGCGGCTGTGGTACGGGCTGCCGCCGCGCACCTCTCCGTACAGGTAATTGGGAATCTCGCTGTGCATCTGGCCGTGGAAGGCGATGGCCTGTTTGATGATGCTGAAGCCCTCGGGGCTCTCCTTCATCTTGGCGGTGTTCTCGGCGTAGGCCTCGGGCGAGTACCCCTCCATGGGGAAACGCACCGCCCCGTTGTAGACCCGCACCTGGTCGCGGATCTTGCCGCCCAGCAGCTTGTGCACCGGCAGGCCCGCGGCCTTGCCGGCCAGGTCCCACAGGGCCATCTCGATGGCGCTCACCGCGCTGCCCCAGGGCTTGAAACTGCCCAGCTTGCGGATCTTGAGCATCACCCGCTCCACGTCGGTGGGGTCCTCGCCGAGCAGGTACTGCCGGTAATAGAGCACATGGGGTTTGAGGTAGGGCTTGCTGGCCTCCACCTCGCCGTAGCCACTGATGCCTTTGTCGGTGACGATACGCACCACGGGATTCTGGCCGAAGATGGCGCACTTCAGGTCGGTGATCTTCATCGGAACGGACCTCTCTTTGAGGTGAAAGGGCGAAACACTCGCTGGACGACGGCCTCAGCTTAGGCACACCCCGGCCCCAGGTCAAGGCCGGCGGGCATATCTTCATCTCTGTTGGTCGATGAGTACTGCAGGGAGACTTAGTGGCTGCCGGGGTGGTCCAGCACCCAGCGCACGGTGCTGGCCAGATGGCGGATGGAGAAGGGCTTCTCCACCACCGCCACCACCCCTTCGCATTCGCGGTGGTCCGGCGCGTAGCCGGAGAAGATCATCACCTTGAGCTGCGGATCGAGGGTCTGCAGGCGCCGCAGGACCTCGCGGCCCGACAGGCCCGGCATGGACCAGTCCAGCAACACCAGGTCGGCCCGGTGCAGACCGGCCAGTTCCAGGCCGCGCTGGCCATCCTCGGCCTCCAGCACCCGGTACCCCAGGTCGGTGAAGAGGCGGGCCACACTCTGGCGCACCGGCACCTCGTCGTCGATGAGCAGCAGGGTCTCCACCCCGCCCCGCACCTGGCCGGGCGCCTCGGTTTTTGTCTCGGTTGCGGCGGCGGACGCCAGCGGCAGATAAACGGACAGGGTAGTGCCCACCCCTACTTCGCTTTCACACTCGATCCACCCCTGGTGCCGCTCGAGGATGCCGTAGACCGTGGCCAGCCCCAGGCCCGTGCCTTTGCCCACTTCCTTGGTGGTGAAGAAGGGCTCGAAGATGTGTTCGCGGGTCTGCGGGTCCATACCGGTCCCGTTGTCGCACACCTGCACCTGCACGTACGCCTGTTTCTCCTGCTTGCCTGGCGCCACCTGCTCCACCCGCCGCGCCGTGGTGCGGATCACCGGCTGCCGGCCCTCCACCTCGGCCAGGGCGTCGCGCGCATTCATGTACAGATTGAGCAATACCTGCTGCAACTGGCTGGCGTCCCCCGAAACCAGGGGCAATTCAGCGTCCAGTTCCGCCTGTAGCTCCAACCGCCGGTCAAAGGTCTTGCGGCACAGCGACAGGGCGTCCTCCACGACCCGGCTCATGGCGACGGGCTGGAAGGTGAAGACCCCCGTCTTTTCCCGGGTGTAGAGCATCAACTGGCGGACCAGGTCGGCCCCGCGCATGGCGGCCTTTTCGGCCTCCTGCAGCCAGGGCTGCACCACCTCGGGCCCCTTCATCATCGCCATGGTGAGATTGGCCACCACCGCCTGCAACAGGTTGTTGAAGTTGTGGGCGACCCCGGCGGTGAGCTGGCCCACGGCCTCGAGCTTCTGTGCCTGGCGCAGGCGCTCCTCGGTGCGGGACAGGCGCTTGAGGTCTTCCTGCCGCTGGTATCCCTCGCCCATCGCCTGGGCGAAACGCTCCAGAATCCGGATCTCGCGGTTGCCGAAGGCGTTTTCCCGGGTGCTGTTGATGGCGATGGTGCCGCCGGTAAAAGGCACGTCCAGCACAGAATTGATCGATTCGGGGAGCCGGTCCCCGCGCTGCGTGATCTCGCACCGGTTGCGCCGGTACAGGGGCCGGCCCTCCTGCATCACCTGGCGCAGGCTGTCGGTGAGCAGAAAACCCTTACCCTCCTCCTGAAGCGCATTGTATACTGTAAATGTCTCTGCAGCTAAATCGACGATCTGGACGCTGGGCAGATAGAGCTCGACCAGCCCGGCCAGCTCGCGGGACAAGACGTTGACGACCTTGATCCAGTCCTGCGCCTCCTTCATCTGCAGCACCGCATTGCGCACCTGCTCCAGGGCCAGATCGATGCGCGCTTCCTCCTCCTTCTGCTTGCGATCAGTGATATCCACCAGTACCCCGAGCATGCGCAGCGGCTGGCCCTCGGGGCCAACCTCAACCACGGCGGAGCCCTCCACCCAGCACAGGCTGCCGTCGGGGCGGACGAGGCGAAACTGATTCGGCCCCGATTTGCAGCTGGTGGGACCCGCAGACCGGGCGGCCTCTTCAAGGGCCTGCTCGATATTGCGCACCTGGGTCGGCCGGTCGTCGGGGTGGGTGAAGGAGATATAGTCCTGCCCCCTGCCGGTGAACTCCTCGGGCCGGATACCGTAGAGGTTGAACATCTCCCCCCACCACACGGTCTGGTCCGTGGCGATATCCCAGTCCCAGATACCCAGGTGGGCAATGTCCTGGGCCTGGTGCAGGCGTTGCTCGCTGGTGCGCAGATCGGCTTCGGCCTGCTGGCGTTCGGCCACCTCCCGATTCAAAGCGTCCAGGTGCCGGGCCCGCTCGACGGCCAGCGAGGCCTGATCCCCCAGACGCCGGAGCAATTCCACGTCGCTCTTCAGCAAGGGTTCGCCGTGGCCACCGACCACGATCACCCCGATAACTTGGCCATCGGCCCGCAGGGGCACGCCCGCACCGCGACAGTGATTATCCAGGACCGGATCGAGGCTGGCAGCTTCCAGCGCCGCCGCGACCAGTGGGGGCAGGGAGGGCAAGGCGTCGTGATTCAGGCGGTTGAGCAGGTAGGGCTGGCCGGTGGCAAAAACGTGCCCTGCCAGACCGGCTCCGAGGGGAATTTGCACCTGACGCACCTTGTCGCGGTCGAAACCCACGGCAGCCCACACCACCAGCATCCCGCTCTGAGGGTCGTGCAGCATCACCCGGGCGCGGGGGCAGTGCATCACCCGGGAGGCTTCATCGGCGATCACCTGCAGCATCTCGTCGAGGCTGCGGGAACTGGCCACTGCGGCGATGGAGGCCGCCAGGGCCTCGGCCTGCTGGACCCGGTGCTCCAGGGCTTCGAGGTCTTCGAACCGGCTCCAGCCTTCGCTGAGGATCTGGGCCATCTCCTCGACCAGCGCGATATGGTCGGCGGAAAAGGCGTGGGGCTGGCTGCTGTTGAGGGCCAGGGTGCCGTGGGAGAAGGGCACATCCAGCACCGCCCGCACCTGGCTGTTCCAGAACGCCGCGATTAACTCGCGTTCATGGTTGAGGTCTTCGGCGGCCAGATCGGGCCGGTAGGCAGACTTACCGCTCTCCCAGATACGCAGCAGGATGCACACCCCGGCATCCTGATCGACGTACTCCCAGTCGTGGGTGGCCTCAAGGGTGTGGGAACGCAGACGCGGGGGGGTATAGCGCACATCGAGGCAATTCAGTTCACAAACCTCGAAGGGGACCTGCAGCTCCTCCAGGCCGGCGCGCACCGCCGCCAGCACCTGGCGCAGGTCTGCGGAGCTGCGCATCTGCCACACCGCCTGGCGCACCTGGTGCAACACCTGCTGGCGGCGCACGGTACTGAGGGCCGAGCGGTCCGTGGCGGCCTTCTTTCCCGTGCCCATCAGCACCTCTTGCGTGGCAATAGGTCTGGAGATCTTGTGGCAAAGCGGAAGGGCTGGAGCGATGCGGTCTGAAGCTACTAATATGTCGAATATTACAACTTAACGACCGCCAGGCAAGCCGGGGCAGATGTGCGGCCCCGCTTGCCTGGCCCGCCGCGGTTCGCGTTGCCCTCTGCCCTGACGGCAGCAGCACTACGGGGTATTATCGAAGGAAACCTCCGGATTTTCCGTTGCCGCGCCCAAAAAACTATTTTCCCGGCACCAACCGGCCTCAATCGTCGTCATCCTCCTTTTCCCCGGCTTCGCCCGGTCCAGCGGCCTGGGCCGCCGCCGGCGAGCTGTACGCCTGGGCGGCTCCGTGTTTGTAAACCAGCTCGCCGCCGGTGCTGCCCAACTGCACCCCCAGCGCCAGCACCACCAGGGTGCCCGCCCCAGCGATGATCCGCCCCAGACTGCCGGCGCGTCCCTCCAGCAACCCGGCCAGCGCCACCACCAGCACCAGCGCCGCAGCCCATAAAAAGGCCTCCGCCGCTTCCTCGTGTTCGCCGATGAGCGACTCGGCCACCACCTTTTCGACGCGGTCCTCCTCTTTTTCGCCGGTCTTGAGCGCCACCACGGCGCTGAGCACCAGCAGCCCCTGGAAGGCGACCACCACCATCCAGCTCCGGCGGGCCGGGTACCCGCGCTGGATGGCCATCAGCCCGACCAGGGCCACCAGCGGGAGCAGCACCATCAGGGCGATGGGGAAATGCACGAGGGCGGGATGCAACGGACTTGGCAACATGGCTTTTCTCCCTATGTTGGAGGTTGAGGGCTGGGTGCCCTGGAGACAAGATCGGTCCCCGGTGGGGGAAAAACCATCCGGCAAATGTTCTAAGAGCGGTCTTTTTAAGGGGATATAACGCTATACGGCGGAGGTCGGATACCGGTGTCGGACGAAAGATCGCGGCTGCGCCTGATCGTGGCCGGGCTGCTCCTGGCCCTCACCCTAGCCGGCCTGATGGACCTGAAACTGGACGCCCCGGAGCCGGAGCCGGGACTCAGCTTCCACCTCTTCTTCGAGATCAGCTTTATCCTGCTGGGACTGGGCGGGGCGGTCTATCTGGCCTGGGGCTGGTTTGCCGCCCAGCGCTCCCTGTCGCGGGTGCAGGAGAGCCTCCGTCTGCGGCAGGCCGAGCGGGACGCCTGGAGCCAGCGGGCCAGGGACCTGCTAGCCGGGCTGGGCCGGGCCATCGACGTGCAGCTGGATGCCTGGCAACTGACCCCGATGGAGAAGGAGACCGCCCTCTTCCTGCTCAAAGGATATAGCCACCGGGAAATCGCCGAACTGTGCGGCAAAAGCGAGCGCACCGTGCGCCAGCAGGCGGTAGCGGTGTACCGCAAGTCCGGGCTCGGCGGGCGGGCTGAACTCTCGGCCTTTTTTCTGGAGGATCTGCTGCTGCCCCTGGAAAACAAGGCGACCGCTACCCCGGCGCCGGAAGACCCGGCAGCAGCCGGGCAATAACGCCGCCCCCGGAGCGCGGCTCAGTCCACCAGCTTGCGGTCCTTGGTCTCGACGATCCAGGGCATACCCAGCACCCCGATCAGCGGCACCAGGGCGATCCAGGACAGCGCCGTCAGGGCCGCGGTCAGGGTATTCTGCCCCTGCGAGGCGATGCTGCCGACGAGGAAGGGACCCGCCGAGGCAAAGACGCGGCCGATGTTGTAGCAGAACCCCGAGCCGGTGGCGCGCAGGTGGGTGGGGAAGAGTTCGGGCAGGTAATAGGTGAAGCAGCCAAAAACACCGAACACCGTCAGCCCGATGGGGAAGTACATGTACAGCCTGATGTGGGCGGGCAGATCCACCCCAAAGGTGATGAAGATGGAGAGGCTGGACAGCAGGAAGTAGGTGGCCAGCATGGGTTTGCGGCCAAAGCGTTTGGCGATGGGCACGGTCAGCAGGGTGCCGATGAGCCCGCCCAGATTGAAGACATTGGTCGCCAGGTGTTTCCAATCCTCCACCAGGGCCAGGGTGGCGCTTTTGTCCAGGCCGTCGGTGGCCGCCTGCACCCGGGCCAGCCCCGAGACCACCACCGAGAGGAAGGCGTTGCAGCTCCACCAGCTGATCAGGGCGACGATGGCGGCGAGGACCCCGCTCAGCGTCATGCGGAAATGCTCGTGATCGAACAGATCCCTGAGTCTGGCCTCCTTCTTTTCGCGATGTTCCCAGCGCTCGGGCTCCTTCACGAAGTAGCGGATCGAGAAGGCCAGGGCCGCGGGGATCAGGCCGCAGAGGAAGACATAACGCCAGGAGGTCTCGGGGATATCCTTGAAGTAGTTGCCCGCAATCTGGAAGTTGAGGAAGGTGGCCAGGAAGAGCCCCATGGGCGCCGAGGTGTAGAGCAGGGCCCCGGCCTCGACCCGCCGGTTCTCCGGCGCCACCTCGGCCACCAGCGAAGCCCCCGCTGCCCAGTCCCCGCCGATGCCCAGGCTCACCAGCAACCGGAAGAGCACCAGGCTCCACATATCCCAGGCAAAGGCGCAGGCGCAGGTGCCCAGGGAGTAGATCGCCATGGTCAGCAGCATGGTCTTGGTCCGCCCGATGCGGTCGGCCACCTTGCCGAAGAGAATGCCGCCCAGGGCCCAGCCGATCAGGAGGATGGAGGTCAGCAGACCCGTCCAGTAGAGGGTCGCCGCCTGGGCCTGCGGCGTGCCGATCTCCAGGTGCAGCAGCGTCGGCACACAATTGGGCGCCACATAGTTGAAGAGCAGCCCGTCGAAGATATCGAAACCCCAACCCAGCCAGGCGGCAAACAACACCAGCCACTGATACCCGTTCATGCCCAACACCAGCCGCTGCCCCTTCGCTGCCTCCATCGCCCTTCTCCGTTTCTATGATGGGATCAACCCCGGCCAATAATAATACTGCCGGTCCGCCTTAGATGCTAACCTCGGGGTTCCCGGCCCCCCGTTCAGGCCCCTGTCCGAATCGCCTGGAGCAACCCGGTGGTCGAATACCCGGCGGCAAAAGGCAGGATACACACCTGGCCGCCGCCCTGGCGGATGATCTCGGCCTCGGGCAGGGCCTCGGCGGTGTAATCGCCCCCCTTGCAGTGGATATCGGGTTGCAGCCTGGCCAGCAGCTCGTTGGCCAGGGGCTGGGCAAAGATCACCACGTGGTCCACGCAGCGCAGCGCCGCCAGCATCGCGGCCCGGTCGTCCTGGCCCAGCAGGGGCCGGCCCGGCCCCTTGAGCTGGCGCACCGAGGCATCGCTGTTGAGCCCCACGATCAACAACTCACCCCGGGCCCGGGCCTGTTGCAGGAAACGCACATGGCCCGGGTGCAGGAGGTCGAAGCAGCCATTGGTGGTGACCACCACCCGGCCCTCAGCCCGCCAGGCCCGGCGGGCAACCAGCAGGTCGTCGAGGGGCCGGGGCCCCGAGGGCGTCCATTCAAAGCAGTCCATCAAGTCAATCCAGGTCGGGCAGACGGAGCAGGTGCTGGTACAACCAGCGCCGGGCCGGGCCGTAGTGCTGGCGGGCAAAGGCGTGCAGGCCGCGGCGCATCAGGGTTTTGCGGCGGCCCGGGTCCACGGGCGCCTTGTTGCGGTAGTGGTACAGCTCCGACTGCGGGGCGAAGAGCACCCGGCAGCCGGTGCGCCGCGCCCGATAACACAGGTCCACATCCTCGTAATACATAAAGAAGTGCTCGCCGTCCCAGCCGCCGGCCTGGTCCAGGGTCTGGCGGCGTATCCACAGGGCCGCGCCGGTCACCCAGTCCACATAGCGCTCCCGCTCGTACCGGCCGAAGTGCCGCTGGGCGAAGCGCTCGAGCAGAGGCTGGAGCAGGGGCAGGGATTGGAGCAGGCGGTCCAGGGCGATGCTGATCAGGGTGGGGAAGCGGCCCGCCGAACGCTCCACCCCGCCCTCGCCGTCGAGCAACCGGCTGCCAAAGACCCCGCACTCGGGATGGCGGGCCGCCACCGCCATCATGGCCTGCAGCTTGCCGGGCGGCACCTCGGTGTCGGGGTTGAGGAAGAGCAGCAGGGGGGCGCTGCTGGCCAGGGCGCCGGTCTGGTTGTTGGCGGCAAAACCCTGGCGCTGCGTGTTGCACAGCAGCTTCACCTCGGGGAATTGCTCCCGCACCAGTTCGGCGCTGCCGTCGTCCGAGCAGTTCTCGACCACGATGATCTCCGCCGCCACCTCCGCGTGGGCGCGCAGCGAGCCCAGGCACTGCCCCAGCCATTGCCGGGCATTGTGGCTGACGATGATGATGGAGAGTTCGGGTATCATCGATAGTCTTGGTTAACGCGTCGGGGAGCGACCCACTTCGATCTTTCCCAAGGCGCGGACTTGCCGCTCTGCTCGCTTCGCTCCGCTCTCCCTTCCCCTCCACCCGCGTCCTTCCCAACCCAACCACTCCCCAGGGAAAGATCTCCGGGGTCATCTCCCCGCCGTTTGATCACGCGAGCTTTCATTCGGCCCTCCGCTCCGCCAGCAGCCGGCGCACCTGCGCCACACTCTCGGCGATCTGCCGCCGCTCCAGCAGGCCCACCACCCCGGCGTAGATACCCACCATCAGGGCGCTGCGCAGCACAAAGTCCACCAGCGCATGGCCCTGGGCGATGGCGGTGTAGCCCACCCCGGCGCCGGCGGCCAGGCCCAGGCCCAGCAGCGGGGCACCGAAGATCCTCGGCCACGACACACTCACGTAGTGCCGCACCCCCCAGAACAGACTGAGCAAGCCGACAGCCGCCACCAACCCCATGCTGCCGGCCACCCCCTGCACCCCCCATACCGAGGCCATGGCCGGCACCAGCAGCGCGGCCACCAACGCCTGCAACCCCATGAGCCGGGCGCTCAGCCGGGTGCCACCCACCGCCCACAAGAGGCCGAAACAGTCGTCCATCAGCGGACGCAGAAAGGCGTACCCCGCCAGCCAGGTGATCATGCCCGCCGAAACCCCCCACTCGGGCATCAGGGCCATCACCTCGCGGGCGTTGAGCACCAGCACCAGCGCCAGGGGCCAGGCGATCCACACCTCCAGGCTGATCATGCGCGAGAAGACCTCGCTCAGGCGCGGGCGGTCGTGCTGGTAGCGAGAATAAAGGGTGTTGGTGTAGTTGAAGATGATGTGGGTGAGGATGGCGGTGGGCAACTGCACCCAGGACCAGGCGTTTTCGTACAGGGCCATCTCGGTGCGGCCCACCATCAGGCGCACCACCAGTTTGTCGTACCACAGGATGAAGGTCTGCAGCATCCAACCCGCCCAGATCCACACCCCGTAGTCCAGCAGACGCCGCGTCCAGGCCCGGTCCAGATGCAGGCGGTTGAAACCCCGGGGCCGGCTCAGGCCCACGGCCCCGGCGAAGAAACAGGTATAGACCAGGCTGAACACCGAGTAGGTAGTCCAGCCACCCAGGATCAGACTCCACACCCCCCAGCCGGCCCAGGCCGCCGCCAGGGCGGCCAGCAGCGCCAGCACCGTGCCCAGCCCGTGGAAGAGGGAGAGCCGGCCGAACTCGAAGTCCATGCGCAGCAGCCCCTCGGCGGTGAGGGTGAGGTTGCGCAGAAAGAAGAGGATGGACAGGATGCCGGCCAGCAGTACCGGCGTGCGGGCGAAGGTCTGGGGCCAGCCCCAATGCAGCACGGCCATCACCCCCAGGGCAAAAAGCAGGGTCAGACCGCAGATGATCAGATTCAGCGTGAAGTGGGTCTGGACGAAGGCGCGGGTTTTTTCCTGAAAGTGCAGCAGGGCGTACATCAGCCCGAACTCGCGCGGGCTGGCCAGCAGGGTGAAGAGGGTCACCGCAAAAACCGCGTCGGTGAAAACGGCCGGCGGCAGTTGCCGGCGGATCAGGATGGTGAGCACCACGCTGGCCAGCCGGGCCATGTACCCGCTGCCCAGGGTGTAGAGAAACCCCTTGAGGAGTTTCTGCGGGGTGCTCATGCGGGAGAGGCGCTGCGCCCCCGCCGCCAGTCCCAGACCCCCACCCCGACCACCAGCAGCAGGCTCAACAGGGCGGCCCAGCGCGAGAGGGAAACCGCCCGAGAATGGTATTGCAGCTCCACCTGGTGTTCGCCGGCCGGCACGTACACCGCCTGCCACACGAAGTCGGCGCGCAACAGCTGGGCCGGCTGGCCGTCGACGGTGGCCTGCCAGTTGGGGAAGTAGTTCTCGGCGATCAGCAGCAGGCGCGGGCCCTCGGAACGGGTCTTGAGCGCTACCCGTCCGCCGGCCAGATCGTAGACCTGACGCTCCACCTCGTCGCGGGCCGGATCGCCCTCACCACTCAAGCCCCCCGGTGGTTCCTGCTCCAGCAGCACCGTGCGCCGCAACTCCACCTTACCCGCCTTGAGCAGCTCGAGGGCCTCGTCCTGGCTGGACACCACCTGCGCGGTGGGCACCAGGCTGTGCCAGGGCAGGGCGGTGGGGTTGTCGTAGAGCAGGTACTGTTCGCCCTTGAAGGCCAGGGGGAAGGCGGGGGAGTTCAGCTGGATGCCGCCGGGGGCGGCGATGTACCGGGCGCTCAAGAGATTCAGCAGCGGATGGATGGCCTCCAGCAACTGCTCGTCGCTGTAGGGCACCTGCTGTCCGCGATAGTACTTGGCGCCCAGATAGGAACTGACCGGGGCGATTTCCTGCAAGAGCCGGTCGTAGCGCTGCAGGGTAAAATCGTGGAAGCCGCTCACCCCGGGAACACCGTAGAGATGGTACCCCGCCTGATTGACGATATCGTAGTCGGGCAGCGGGAAAACCCGCCAAAGCTGGTTGTCCCGCTTGATGAACTCCACCGTGCGCGGGTTCTCCTGGCGGATGTCGGTGGCACGCGAGGGGTCCTCGTATTTGAGGAAGACGTGGTCGATGCGCCAGGTGTCCACCAGGGTCAGGGCGATGAGCCCGGCCAGCAGCCAGCCCGTGGCCAGCCGTTGCTGGGCTCGCAGATAGAGCAGGGCCGTGCCCGCCCCGGCCACCACCGCCACGATCAGACTGCCCTTGGAGAGCCAGCCCAGGCCGGCTTCGAGGACCTGGCGCTTGCCCGGAGCGATGTCGCCGTAGAAGAGCGAGATCCACATGCCCGTCAGCGCGCCGGGGGCCAGGGCCAGCAGCAGGGCCAGTCCCGTCAGGGCCCCGCCGCAGAGGAGCAGGCGCCGGTCCACTCCCGCTTCTCCTTCGAGCAGGCGGTGCAGGCTATGGGCGGCCAGCACACAGGCGGGAAAGGCAAAGAGAAAGGCGATCATGCCCGGGGTGCGCAGCACCCTGGCGCCGGGGGCCAGCTGGTAGAAGAGCCAGTGCACCGGGGTATGCGGCCCCAGCGCGTACCCCAACGCAAACAGAAAGAGCAGGCCCATGAAGACCAGGCGCGACTGCTCCTTGAGCCGGGGCAGGGCCAGGAGCGCCAGCAGCAGCACCAGGATGCCGAAGTACTCGGAGTTGAGTTTGAGGGCGTTGCGGCCCCAGTAGTAGTTCTCGTTGCCCTTGGGGTCGGCGAAACCGCCGAACTCGGGCACCACCAGCGAGCCCACCTCCTCCGGGTGTAAGGCCCAGCTGCGGGCGAATTCGAGCTGCTCCTCGGGGCTGCGGCCCTGCTCGCCGGCGGCGCGTTTGGACTCGCTGCGGGTGTAGAAGAAGGAGGGAAAGAGCCCTTCGGCGCCCACGCCCAATCCCAGGACCACCGCCAGGGCAAAGAGGCCGGTGCGCTGGGCCAGGATGGGTCTGGGAGTGCCGGCCTTGTAGAGTTGGTAGAGCTTGAAGAGCAGATAGAACCCCACCCCCCACAGGGCGTAGTAGAGCATCTGCAGGTGCGGCGAGTAGATGCCGGCGGCCACCAGCAGGGCCAGGCCGGCAAAGTAGAGCGGCCGCCCCTCATCCATGCCCCGCTCGATCATCAAGCCCATCAGCGGGAAGAGGGCGATCACCGCCATCTTGGCGTAGTGCCCGGCGTACGGAAAGGCCAGGAAGGTGGGCGCCGACATATACGCCACCCCGGCCCAGATCGCCGCCGTGCGGCCGATGCCCAGTTGGCGCAGGTACAGGTACATCGCCAGGCCGGCGAGGAACACGGTCAGGATATAGCGAAAGCCGATGTGCCGCTGGAAGGTGGTGAACAGATAGATGGGGAAGGTGGGGAAGTACTGCCAGCGCAGGCCCTCGCCTTCGGGAAAGCCGCCCATGCGTTCGCTCCACATGGGCTGGGCCAGTTCCCCCAGCTTGGCGCTCAGCGAGGTTTCGCCCCGGTGGAAATCCGTGCCGATATCGCTGCCAAAGACGATCTTGCCCGAGACCAGGAACTCGGAGAAGTAGACCAGGCTCAAGAGCAGAAAGAGGGCGGCGGGGAACCAGGGGCGGTGCCACAGGGAAGGGCCCGTATCCATTGCCGCTGCACTGGGAGGGGCCGCCGGCCCCGGGACTTTTTTCGCCATCTCAGTTGTCCTCGTTGCGGTTCGCTGCCGCTTGGTTCAGGTACACCTCTTCTTGGTCGCGGGCGATCTGGTCCCAGTCGAAGCGCCGCGCCCATTCCCGCCCCTGCCGGCCCAGGCGCTGGCGCAACTCGGGCTGGTCGAGCAATTGCCGCATCCCTTGGGCCAAGGCCTCGGGCTGGCCGGCCTCCACCAGCAATCCGGTTTCGCCTTCGCGCACCGCGTCGCGCAGGCCGCTGATCCGGGTGCCCAGCACCGCCTTGCCGGCGGCCTGGGCCTCCACCGCCGCGATACCCCAGCCCTCGTAGCGCGAGGGCATACACAGGAAGAGGGCCTGGCGCAGCAGTTCGCCCTTCCGGCTTTCGTCCACCGCGCCCAGCAACTCCACCCGATCGGTGAGGTTGGCCTGACGCACCAACTGCCGCACCTGCTCCACGGCCTGAGGGGCGCCGCGCCCAGCCACCTTGAGCTGGAGCTGGGGATACTGCGCCGCCACCTGGACAAAAGCGGCGATCAGGGTATCCATGCCCTTGGTGTGCACATCCATGCGGCCAAAGTAGAGCAGGTAGGGTAGCGGCGGTTCCTCGGGTTCGAGGTCGAAGTACCGGGCATCGACGCCGGTGTACACACAATCCACCTGCACCTGCCGGCCGGCCAGGCGGCGCTGCACCTCTTCCTGCACACTGGGGGAGATGGTCACCAGATGCCGGTAGCCCCGCAGGGTGAGGGCTTCCGCCGCCCAGGCCACCCCGCCCACCAGGGGGTGTTTGACCAGGGCGTGGGCCCCGACAAAGTGGTAGAAAAAAAGCAGGCCCCGACGCCGCAAACGCGCCGCGGGCCACAGCGGGGCAAAGGCCGAGAACTCGTGCACCCACACATCCCATTCCTGCCGCCGCAGGCAGGCCAGCGCCTGGCGGCAGTAGCTGAGGCGGCTGCGCATATAACTGGCGTCGCTGCCCACCCGCAGGAAGCGCACCCCTTCATCCACCGTTTCGCGCACCGCACCCGGAAAGTTACCGGTGACCACGGTGATCTGGTGGCGGCCGGCCAGCCGGCGGTAGATCTCGCGGGCCCGCAGCGCGCCCCCGCCCCCCAGCCAGGGGTTCTTGACGTCGTCGTAGATCAGGTGGCAGATCTTCACGCGGGTAATATGCCCAGATACTCGCTCAGGTGGTAGGTGGCTTACTTCGGGTCGCTGGAATACCCTATCCTGCCGATGTGGATGCCGTTCCTACACCCGCCTCTGCTTCCCTGGCAATGGGCTGGCTCTCCAGGTAGAGTGTATCATAGCTCAAATCCACCTCACCGGGCCATTCCACCGATCCAGCAACCACTCGTGCCGCTTGAAACATCGCGCGGTTTTCCAGGCGGACAAAAACTCCGAGGTGTAAATAAGGCTTTAGATCGAATACCCGGAGTTCGCCGTTCTCAAACAATACTTCTAACTGATAATCCTCTAGTGGACGGACGTATTTGACGTAGGGATTCATGGCCGTCTCCTATCTCAAGGGCTCGATCTTGAACACTTCCTTGCCCATCACGGCCAACTGCCAGTCAGCCAGTAGCTCGTCTCGGTGGATCTCGATCCATGCTTGCACCAGTCTGGTCTTTGCAGACGGCAGTACGCCAGCTAACACCTCCCCGTCTTCAATGCTGAATACGGCTCGATTTCCAGCGTAATCAGCGTGCAGGTGGGGCATGTGATGTTGCTTGTCGTCAAAGAAGTACATGCGAATCACGATACCATAAAACATCGACAGAATAGGCACCGGAACCCTTCCCTGCCTTAGAGCACACCCTTGGTCGAGGGCACGCCCTGTTCGCCGGGCCGCAGCGCCACGGCCTGGGAGAGGGCCCGACCGCAGGCCTTGAAGAGGGCCTCGATGGCGTGGTGATCGTCGCTGCTGCGCAAGAGACCCAGGTGCAAATTCATGCGGGCCTGGTCGGCAAAGGCGCGCATGAACTCGCGCACCAGGCCCACCGGCAGACCGCCCACCTGCAAACCGCTGAAGGCGGCCTGCAGCACCAGATAGGGCCGGCCCGACAGGTCGATCACCGCCCGGGCCAGGGCCTCGTCCATGGGCACATAGCTGTGGCCGAAGCGCTGGATGCCGGCCTTGTCGCCCAGGGCCTGGCTCAGGGCCTGGCCCAGGCAGATCCCGGTATCCTCCACGCTGTGGTGGGCGTCCACGTGCAGGTCGCCCCGGCATTTGAGTTTGAGGTCGAAGAGCCCGTGGCGGGCAAAAGCGGTGAGCATGTGATCGAAGAAGCCGATGCCGGTGTCGACCTCGATCCTGCCGCCCCCGTCCAGGCACAGCTCCACTTCGATGTCGGTCTCGCTGGTGCGGCGCTGCACGCGCCCGATGCGCTGACTCATGACTTACTCCTGTAGTCCTCCAGGCGGAGGCGCACCGCCTCAGCGTGGGCGGCGAACCCCTCGGCCTCGGCCAGGCGGATGATCTGGTCGCCCACCTTGTTCAACCGGCCGGCGGTGTAGGCGATGATGCTGGTGGTCTTGAGGAAATCCGCCACTCCCAGCGACGAGGAGAAACGCGCCGCCCCGTTGGTGGGCAACACGTGGTTGGTGCCGGCAAAATAGTCGCCCACCGGCTCGGTGGCAGCCGCCCCCAGGAAGAGCGCGCCGGCATTTTTGATCTGCTCCACCCAGCTCCAGGGGTCCTGCACCAGCAACTCGGCGTGTTCGGGGGCCAGGCGGTTGAGCAGCTCCACACCGACACTGAGATCGGGGACAACCACCAGCGCGCCGAAATTCTCCAGGGCCAGCCTGGCTTCTGCAGCGCGGGGCAGGCGGGCCAACTGCGCCTCGACTGCCTGCTGCACCCGGGCCGCCAGCGCCGCCGAGGGGGTGATACAGACCACCGCCTCGTAGCCACTGCCGTGTTCGGCCTGGGAGAGCAGGTCGGCGGCCACGTAGCGCGGGTCCGCCTGTTCGTCGGCCAGCACCACCAGTTCCGAGGGACCGGGGATCATCTCGATGCCCACCACCCCGTACACCTGTTGCTTGGCTGCCACCGTGTACAGGCTGCCGGGTCCGACGATCTTGTCCACGCCTTTGACGGTGGCGGTGCCAAAGGCCATCGCGCCCACCGCCTGCGCCCCGCCCAGGGCGTAGACCTCGGTGAGGCCGAGCAACTGGGCCGTGGCCAGGATGGTGGCATGGGGCCAGCCGTCGGCCTGGGGCGGCGAGACCACACACAGTTCCTTCACCCCGGCCACCTGGGCCGGGATGGCGGCCATCAGCAGGCTGGAGAAGAGCGGGGCCTGGCCACCGGGCACACAAATGCCCACCCGCCCGATGGGCAGCACCTTCTTGCCCAGGATCACCCCGTCGCCGTCCTCCATGAACCACGAGTTGACCTTCTGCCGCTCGTGGAAGGCGCGGATATTGGCAGCGGCCGCCTCGATGGCCTGCCGCAGCGCCGGGTCGAGTTGCGCCAGGGCCTGGGCCAGCACCGGGGCCGGCACGCGGAACTGCTCGGGCCGCAGCTTCACCCGGTCGAACTGCGCGGTGAACTCGGCCAGGGCCTCGTCGCCGCGGGTGCGCACCGCCTCCAGCACCTGGCGCACGGTCTGTTCCACCGGTGCGGGGATGCGCTGCTGCCGGCCGAGGATGGCCTGCAACTTGGCCGGCAGCGGGGTGGCCGGATAGGAGAGGATCTCGATCAAGGTCAGTACACCACCTTGTTGAGCGGGTACTCGATGATGCCCTCGGCGCCGCTGCGTTTGAGCTGGGGGATCAGGTCGCGCACCACCTTCTCGTCGGTGATGATCTCCAGCGCCACCCAGTCGGGATCGGACTGGCCCGAGACCGTGGGGGTGTGCAGGGCCGGCAACTGGGCCATGACCGCGTCGAGTTTGCTGCGCGGCACATTCATCTTGAGCCCCACCTTGGCCTCGGCCTCCAGGGCGCCCTTGAGCAGGAGCAACAAATTCTCGGCCTTCTCGCGTTTCCAGGGATCTTCCCAGGCGGCCTTGTTGGCGATGAAGCGGGTGGTGGATTCGCAGATGGTGTCGACGATGCGCAGGCGGTTGGCCTGCAGCGAGGACCCGGTTTCGGTGACATCGACGATGGCATCGACCAGGCCGGGGATACGCGCCTTCACCTCGGTGGTGCCCCAGGAGAACTCGACCTCGGCCTGCACCCCGCGCCCGGCCAGGAAACGCTTGGTGCCTTCGACCAGTTCGGTGGCGATGCGTTTGCCCTGCAGGTCCTCGACCTTCTGCACCGGCGACTCCTCGGGCACGGCGATGACCCAGCGCACCGGCCGCGAGCTGGCCTTGCTGTAGACCAGCTCGCCGATCTCCACCACCTGGGCGTTGTTCTCGATGATCCAGTCCTTGCCGGTCAGCCCCACCTCAGCCACTCCGCGCTCCACGTACTTGGCGATCTCCTGGGCGCGGAACATCATGCCTTTCAGCTCGGGGTCGTCGATGTCGGGCACATAGGACCGGGAGGGCAGGCGCACGTTGTACCCGGCGCGGGCGAAGAGTTTGAAGGTGGACTCCTGCAGGCTGCCAGAGGGAAAAGCGATCTTGAGGACGTTCATCTCATCAGGCCGGCGAAAAGGCGTGGGCTTACATCTATATAAAGTGAGTCTATTAAGATAAAGAACCTCATTGCTTCCCGTCCATTTTGGCCGCTTCCTGCTGGTTGCAGCGTTCGAGGGCCGAACGGGCCACCAGCGCCCAGCCCGACTGGCTGTACTCCTCACTCAGGCGCTGGTAGTAGGGCCGGGCCTGGGCACAGCCACCGGCTTTCTCGGCCAGTTCGGCCAGCCGGGCCAGGGCTTCATCGACCAGTTCGTGGTCGGGGTGTTTGGCCACCATTTGTTTGTAGCGCTCGGTGGCGCCCTTGATATCGCCCTGTTGTTCGGCCACCCGCGCCAACTGGAAGAGCCCCTGGGCCTCGGGACCCTCTCCCTGGCTCAAGAGCTGGGTGAAGGATTGCGCCGCCGCTGCCAATTGCCCCTGCTGCAACTGGTGCCGGCCCTGGCGCAGGTAGGCCTCGGCGGTGCGGTGGTTCCAGGGCAGCGCGGTGATCTGACGGTAGCACTCCTGGGCCAGGGTGTCGGCAAAGGTGCGCTCGGCCTGGACCGCCTGGGCGAAGAGCCCTTCGGCCTCACCCAGGAAACGCGCTTCGCTGTCGAAGTATTCCCCCACCCGCATCGTGTCGCCAAAAGCCATGAAGAGCCCCACCGGGCCGTTGAGCCGGCCCAGGGTCTGGGGGGCCAGGTCACCGGCCGAGAGCTGGATATGTGCCGCATCCACCTCGACCTCGTCCCAGGCCGGGTCCACACTCATCCAGTAGCCCACGTACACCTCGGCCCACAGATGGGGGATGAGGGCGCCCGAGGGCGAGGCCACCAGGCCAGCCACAGCGCGGGCCGGGATGCCGGCGGCCCGGCATAGCGAGAGGAAGAGCACGGTGTACTCGCTGCAGGTGCCCTCCATCTCGGCGAGGATCTCGCCGGTGGATTTGAAGCGCACCGCGGTCTCGGCCGGGCGCATGCGGTCGTGGACCCAGCGCTGCAGCCGCAGCACCACCTGCCAGGCACTCGACTCGCTGCCCCGCAACTGTGCGGCCAGCTCCTGGATGCGCGCCTCGTCGGACTGCACGTAGAGGGAGGGCTGGAGGAAGGGCTCCAGGCTGGGGGGGATCAGCATGGGCAGCCGGGCCGCGTCGCGGCGGCGGTCCTCGGGCCGCTGGATGGCCAGGCGCAATTGGCCGTCCAGCCCCTCCACCACCTGCTGCCGCTCGTCCTGGAGCACCAGCGAACCCATCAGGTGGGAGGGCAATTCCAGCACCAGGCGCTCGAGCTTGGCCGGAGCCGGCACCGCATAGTCCATCCAGACCAGTTTGTCCGGCCCGGGTATACCCCAGGACAGGGCGCGGGCCGCACTCACCCGCACCTCCTCGGAACCGACGATGGGCACCTGGCGGTTTACCTGCCGACCCTGGGCGTCGAGCCAGCACAACACGTCGGCTGCCCCGGGTTCCGAACCCAGCCGCGCCAAAAACGCCGCCTCCCCTTCGCCGGCCTCAAAGTCTACATAGAGGGTGCCGGTGGTTTCGGAGTTGGGGTTGAAGAGGCGCAGGGAATCCTGCCGGCCCACCTGGGCCCGGCCTTCGGCAGCCAGCTTGAGCAGGGCGACCTCGGCCAGCACCGCCCCGGCTTCGGTGCTCACCTGGCGCGCTACCGTTTTGCCATCCAGATGCTGCTCCAAGCGCACCTGATCCCCGTCCCAGGCTCCCACCACCTCGACAAACTGACTCGCTTCGCGGCGCTGCTCGACAAAGGCCAGCGGCCTATATGCCAGGTCGGTCCACAATTCGAACTGCCGGCGCACGAACCCGCCGCTCCACGATACCTCTTCCTCTCGCAGGTGCCAGCCCTCCGTCTGCTGGAACTGGTCGCGCTGCAGTACCTGGTGTTTGTACCCGGTCTTGCCCCCCCCCTGCCGCATCTCCTGCCAGTCCTCCCACACGGCTTCGCGGAGGGCGGGCAGCGGCCGGATGCAGAAGGCATAGAGAGACCCGTCGGCCGCCCCGACATAGAGCCAGGGGCCCTCGGTCTGGAGGTACAACCCGCCCCTGGCCAGCACCTGCTGCCGCCACCGCAGCCGCCCGCTGCGGGCGTCGAGGGCCAGGATCTGTCCCTGATCGGTGGCCACCAGCACCTCGCCGGCCGGCCCCAGGACCAGCGGGCCAGAGCCCTTGCCCTCCAGGTCCAGCCGCCACTTCACCTCCCCCTTGCCTGCGTCGAGGCCGTAGACCCAGCCGTTGCCGGCCAGGCAGACCAGCCGGTCCTGCGCCCAGAGCGGCTCGGCCTGCAGCGGGGCGCCCAGGCGCTGCTGCCACAGCGGAGCCAGGTTCTGGCGGCGATAGGCGCGCACATACCCGTCCTCACCACCCACCACCAGCCGATCGCCAGCACCCACCGGCCCGGCCACCACCGGCGACTCGGTATCGGCCTGGCCCAGCCGCACACCGGTGGCCCGGTCGAGCTGCAACAACTGCCCCGGACGGGCCGCCGTGCAGAGCTGATCCTGATCGACCCAGGGTCTGGAAGACCGGGTATCGCCGGTGCGCAACCGCCAGACCTCACTCCCGTCCGTTCCGGACAGGGCATAGAGCCAGCCGTCAGCGCTGCCCAGATAGACCCGGCCGCCCTCGACCACCACCCCGGCCTCGCCCCAGCCCTGGCGCTGGGCACTCCAGATCGGCGCCCCGGCGCTGGCCTCCAGGACCTCCACCCGGCCCCAGGCATCGGCCACCAGCACCTGGCCGCCGGCCAGGGCCAGGGGTCGGCGCAAAGGGCCGTACCCGCGCCGCTGCCACACCTGCCCCCCGTCCTCCTGGCGCAGAGCGCTCACCCGGCCCTCGCCGTCCCCCACATAGACCAGCGAGTCCCGCCAGGTCAGGGCGGTGGCCGGGGTGCGGGTGAAGTGTTTCCACTGCAGGGTGTAGGGAAAGGATTCCTGGGCAGCGGCAATACCGCTCAGCAGCAGCAACAGGGCCCCGCAAAAACCCCCGATCATTCGCTCATCTCCTCGTGTGGGATGTCCGGCCGAACAGCGCTCCCTGTTGTTGCAGGGGGGGATGCCGAGGGGCTCGAACGTGGCCAAAGTGTATGGGCAACGCCTGGTTGTGACAATATATCCACATTGATAATCAGCTACTTCAATATATATTTATACCAAATTCACCCGACCTGAGGAGGCCTGTCTTGATCCGACTCTTTTGGTTCTGCTCGTTGCTGCTCTGGCCGGCTGCCTGGGCCCAGGCCCAGACGCCGGAAGCCGCCGAACACTACCGGGCCGGCTACCAGTTGCTCCAAGCCCAGAACTTCCGCAACGCCACCCTTGAATTCGAACGCGCCGTCACCGCCGACTCCACCTACGGCGACGCCTTTTATGCCCTGGGCAAGGCCTACAAAGCCCTGGGAGACTTCGATAAAGCCGCCAAAGCCCTCGAGGCGGCCGGCCGGCAGACCCTCTCGCAGCCCAGCGCCAAGGAGCGCCTGCCCGCCGAACTGTCCGAAGTCTACCAGAAAGCCGCCACCAAACTCTTCGAACAGCGCAAATACCAGGAAGCCATCGCCGGCTTCGAGAAATCCCTGACCATCAACCCCCAGAATGCCAAAGCCTACTACGCCCTGGGGGTGTGCTACAACCGGATGCGCAACACCGAAGCCGCCCGCCAGGCCTACACCAAGGCCATCGCCATCGACCCCGCCTACGCCAGGGCCTACAAGGCGCTGGGGGATCTCCACCGCCAGAGCCGCAGTTACGGCCCGGCCATCGAGGCGTACCAGAAAGCCATCGCCATCGAGGCGACCCTGATGGAAGCTTGGGGTGGCCTGGCCCGCTCCCAGATCGACAGCGAGGATCTGGAGGGAGCCCTCAAGACCCTCGAACAAGCCATCGCCAAAGACCCGAAGTACGAGGAGGGTTACCTGCTCATGGGGGCCGCCCTCAACCAGTTGGGCCGGCAGCAGGATGCCATCGCCCCGCTGCGCCAGGCCGTCGATCTGGAAGGCAAGGACCCCGAGGCCCACTTCCGCCTGGCCGAGGCCTATTATGCGCTGGGCGACTACCCCAACGCCCTCAACGCGGCGCAGGGCGCCCTGCAGCACCAGCAGGGTTACCATCCCGCCGAGGTGGTGCTGGCCGACACCTACCTCAAGATGGGCCAGAAGGACCAGGCCCGCATCTGGTACCAGAAGGCCCTGGCCGACAGCCGCTTCAAAGAATACTGCACCCACCAGTTGGAAGAACTGACCAAACCCCAGAAGCCCTGAACCCCCGTGCCGCTGCTGGTCGCCACTCACAACGCCGGAAAACTGCGCGAATTCCGCCAGCTGCTGGCCCCCCTCGAACTGATTTCGGCCTTAGAACGGGTCCCTGATCTCAAGGTGGAGGAGAGCGGGCAGACCTTTGCCGAAAATGCCCTGCTCAAGGCCAGGGCTTTTGCCGAGGCCTCCGGTCTGATCGCCCTGGCCGACGACTCGGGGCTGGAGGTCGATGCCCTCGGTGGGGCGCCGGGGGTGCTCTC
Source organism: Candidatus Latescibacterota bacterium (assembly GCA_020852055.1). Taxonomy (GTDB): domain Bacteria; phylum Latescibacterota; class UBA2968; order UBA8231; family UBA8231; genus SICG01. The sequence continues at coordinate 17,118 of JADZBP010000032.1, read as the reverse complement.
AGCCCGGTACGGCGGCCCCGACCTGGACGACGAGGGCCGCTGTCGGCTGCTGCTGCACAATCTGCAACCCTTCCCCGAGCCGGCCCGGCGCACAGCGCGTTTCCACTGCTGCCTGGTGGCCTGGGCCCCCGACGGCCGCCACTGCCAGGCCGACGGGGTCTGCGAGGGCCTGATCGCCCCGGCCCCGGCAGGGGAGGACGGCTTTGGCTCCGACCCGCTCTTCTTCGTGCCCGAACACCGGCAGACCATGGCCCAGCTGCCGCCCTCGCTGAAGAACCAGCTCAGCCACCGCGGCCGCGCCCTGCGCGCCCTGCACCCCCTCCTGCTCCAGACCTTTCCCGAGTTGCGCTAGCGGCGGCGAGGGGTGAGCCCTCTTCCTTGACCATGTTCACCTCCGCCCCTATTCTCTTCTGACACCCTCTTCACCTCGTTTTTCTCCCACCCTTCCGGAGTTGTACTGCCATGCGCTACGGACATCTGGCCTGGCCCGATATCAAGAACATCGACAAGGACAAGATCGTCATCCTGCCCCTGGGCTCCTGCGAGCAGCACGGCCCGCATATGCCCATCCTCACCGACTCGCTGATCGTCACCTCCTTTGCCGAAGAGGTCGAGCGGCAGATGGGCGACCAGGTACTGCTGCTGCCCACCCTGTGGGCGGGCATGTCGGACCACCATCTGAATTTCGCCGGCACCGTCACCTTCAATCCCGAACTCTATACCCGCATCCTCATCCGCGCCCTCGAAACCCTGATCAAACACGGTTTCCGCAAGATCTTCCTGCTCAACGGGCACGGCGGCAACCAGGTGCCGGCCAACCAGGCCCTGGTCGAGCTGTACAGCCGCGGGTACGAGCGCCGCGACCTGTGGGTGGGTTTCGCCAGCTACTGGAGCCTGGGCCAGCCCACCATCAAGAAGGCCGGCACCACCGGCATCGACGGCATCAAGTTCGAGAGCCCGATGCTGACCCACGCCGACGAATGGGAATACTCGCTGGGCCTGCACGTCTTCCCCGAACTGTGCCATCCCGACCGGGTCAAGGCCGTGCCCACCCCCTTCAAGACCGCCTATTACGACGTGGACATGTCCATCCAGACCATCAGCCTGTCCACCCCCTTCACCGCCTTCCTCGCCACCGGCGCGGCCAACCGCCCCCAGCTGGCCAGCCCCGAAAAGGGGAAGGCATTGTATAAGGGCATCCTGGGCGACCTGCTGGACTTCTTCTCCACCTACAAGACCTGGAAAGAACACCCCTCCAATCAGGACATGGGGATTTTCTAGACGCCTATGTTCGGACCCTTCACCGTTTACATCCGCCCCTATTACCGGCAGCTGCTGGCCGGCCTGCTGATGATCGTGCTGGGCCAGGCCGCGGCTGCCGGTATCCCCCTGCTCACCGGTGAAGCGGTCACGGCCATCGACCCGCTGGTCCCCCAGGCGCTGGATCGCCTGGGCCTGATTCACGGCTACGTGCTGCAGATCGCCGCCCTCGCCCTGGGGGTGGCGGTCTGCAACCACTTCATGCGCCGGCTGGTGGGCGGGGCTTCGGCCGGCCTCGAGTACGACATCCGCAAACAGTACTTCGCCCACCTGCTCAAGATGCCGCTGTCCTTCTACCAGCAGCAGAGCACGGGGGATCTGATGTCGCGGGCCACCAACGACCTCAACGCGGTGCGCATCTTCTTCACCTACGGGCTGCGCTCCCTGGCCGAGGCCCTGGCCATCTTCTTTTTCAGTGTGGCCATGATGGTGGTCATCGACTGGCGGCTGGCCCTGGTGGTGCTGGTGCCCATGCCCATCTTCAGCCTGCTGCTGATCCGTATGGCCACCCTGGTGCACAACCGCTTCCGGGTCATCCAGGACTTCTTCGGCGAGATCAGCACCTTCATCCAGGAGAACGTCGCCGGTATCCGCATCGTCAAGGCCTACGCCCAGAGCCCGGCGCAACTGGCCGCCTTCGACGAACTCAACCAGGAGTACCTCCAGAAGAACTACCACCTGACCCGCACCCACGCCGTGTACCATCCCATGTCGGCGGTGATCTCCTCGGTGGGGCTGGGGCTTATTCTCTGGTACGGCGGCAAACAAGTCATCGCCGGCACCCTGTCCATCGGCGATTTCGTCGCCTTCAACGGCTACCTGACCATGCTGATCCGGCCGCTCTCCTTCATCGGCTGGGTCATCGACCGCTTCCAGCGCTCGCTGGTGGCCATGCGCCGCATCAACGAGGTCATGGAGGTGCAACCCGAGATCCGCGACCAGGCCCCGGCCCTGCTGCTCAAGGGCAAGGAGGTGGAGGGCCGGGTCAGCTTCCGCAACCTCAACTTCTCCTACGGCGGCAGCCAGGTGCTGCACGGTATCGATCTCGATATTCCCGCCGGCTCCACCCTCGGCGTGGTGGGACGGGTGGGGGCGGGCAAGACCACCCTGGCCCGGCTCATCCCGCACCTGATCGAGGCCGGCCCCGGCCAGTTGCTCATCGACGGCACCCCGGTGGAGGAGTGGCCCCTCGAAGAGTTACGCCGCTCCATCGGCTACGTATCGCAGAGCCCCTTCCTCTTCTCCGACTCCATCCGCGCCAACGTGGCCTACGGGGCGCCCAGCGCCGGCGAGGAGCAGATCCTGCTGGCCGCCGAGCAGGCCCAGCTGCGCCGCGACGTGGAAGCCTTCCCCGAGGGTTTTGGCACCCTGATCGGCGAGCGTGGCGTCACCCTCTCGGGCGGGCAGAAGCAGCGGTCCACCCTGGCCCGCGCCCTGATCCTGCAACCGAAGATCCTCATCCTCGACGACGCCCTCTCGGCGGTGGACACCCACACCGAGGAAGCCATTCTGGGCCACCTGCGCCAAGTGATGAAGGGCCGCACCACCCTGCTCATCGCCCACCGCATCTCCACCCTGCGCGATGCCGACCACATTGTGGTCCTCGACGAGGGCCGCATCAGCGAGCAGGGCGGCCACGAGGAGTTGGTGGCCAAAGGCGGGCTCTACGCCGACCTCTTCCGCCGCCAGCAATTGGCTGCCGAGTTGGAGACCCTGTGAGCGAAACCCTGCAACAGGAAGAGGAAGCCCAGGAGCGCCCCTTCGACCGCCGGCTGCTCTTGCGCCTGCTGGTGTACCTGCGCCCGTACAAGGCGCGGGTGGCCGCCGCCCTGCTGCTGATCCTGGTCTCGGCCATCTCCGGGCAGTTGGGCCCGCGCCTCACCCAGATCGCCGTGGACGAACACCTGCTCAAGGGCGACCTGGCGGGCCTCAACTGGATCATCCTGCTCTTCTTCGGCAGCGTCGCCCTCCAGTACCTGGCCCAGTACGGGCAGACCATGGTCACCGAACTGACCGGCCAGTACGCCATGCGCGACCTGCGCCGGCAACTCTTCGTGCATCTGCAGCATCTGCCCATGCGCTACTTCGACCGCACGCCCGTGGGCCGGATCATGACCCGCACCACCAACGATGTGGAGGCCCTCAACGAGTTCTTCACCGACGGGGTGGTCTCGGTCTTCCTCGACCTCTTCACCCTGATGGCCATCCTCTTCTTCATGGCCGACATGGACTGGCAGCTCACTCTGATCTCCTGCGCGGTGATCCCCGCCCTCTGTGTGCTCACCTTCTACACCCAGGACCGGGCCATGCGCGCCTACCGCGAGCTGCGCTTCCGCCTGGCCCGGCTCAACGCGTATCTGCAGGAAAACATCGCCGGCATGGAGGTGGTGCAGCTCTTCAACCGCCAGGAGCGCAACCAGCAGGACTTCGACCGCGAACATCTGCCCTACCGCCGGGCCGAGGAGCGCGAGATCCACTACTACGCCATCTTCTTTCCCTTCAGCGAGCTGATCGGCACCCTGGGCGTGGGGGTGGTGATCTGGTACGGGGCCGAGGCGGTCTTCAACCATCGCCTCGAACTGGGGGTGCTGGTGGCTTTTCTCCAGTACGTACGCCGCTTCTTCCGGCCCATCATGGATATCAACGACCGCTACACCCTGCTGCTGGGGGCCATGGCCTCCTCGGAGCGCATCTTCACCCTGCTCGACACCCCCACCGAGTCACAGGGCGGGGCGCCGGAGGCGGGGGAGATCAAGAAGAGCGGCGGGGGTATCGAGTTCGAGGGGGTGAGTTTCAAGTACAACCCCGAGGCCGCCGACTATGTGCTGAAGGACGTCTCCTTCCGCGTCGAGGCCGGGCACAGCCTGGCCCTGGTAGGGGCCACCGGCTCGGGCAAGACCACCATCGTCAACCTCTTGTGCCGCTTTTACGATATCCAGGAGGGGACCATCCGGGTCGATGGCCGCGACGTGCGCGACTGGCACGTGGAGGACCTGCGCCGGCGCATCGGCATCGTGCAGCAGGACGTGTTCCTGTTTTCGGGGGATATCAAGGGCAATATCCGGCTGGGCAACCGGAATATTTCGGACCAGCAGGTGGAGCAGGCGGCCCGCCACGTCAACGCCGAGCGTTTCATCCGCCGCCTGCCCCAGGGCTTCGGCCAGGCCGTGGCCGAGGGCGGGTCCACCCTCTCCTCGGGCGAGCGCCAGCTGCTCTCCTTTGCCCGGGCCCTGGCCTTCGACCCGCAGATCCTGGTCCTCGACGAGGCCACCTCCAACATCGACACCGAGACCGAGCAGCTCATCCAGGACGCCATCGGCAAACTGATGCAGGGCCGCACCTCGGTGGTCATCGCCCACCGGCTCTCCACCATCCGCCACGTCGACCAGATCCTGGTGCTGCACCACGGCCAGGTGCGCGAGCGGGGCAACCACGAAGAGCTGGTCAAGCTGGGCGGCATCTACAGCCGGCTCTACCAGCTCAACTACGGGATGGGGGAGGACGGTGACCCTGTTCAGAAATAAGCGTTTCCGGAACAAAAACGGATAGTAGTGACTCTATCGACGGATACCTATCGAAGACCACAACCGTTGCGGCCTTCAAGACCTTGGCCTTCAAGACCTTGGCCTTCGAGCGGGTACCCGACTAGCCGAGTCTCCGGAAAATCCGGGGCAATTCAGAATTAGAGCATCCGGTAGTTGAGGTGCCGGAAACGCACCCGTAGTTCATAAATATCGTCGCGCAGGTAAACTGACCTAGAGCAACTGCCCGGCGGCTTCAGCCGGCGGGGTGGTTTGCCCGGTCGCATGGCGATGGCCGACGGCCCGCCATAACACGATCGCTGCAGCGGTCGGGGCGGCGATGGCGAGGGCCATGCTCATGGCCTCGTACGGACCGGAGAGGCGCTTCAGATTGAAAAACATCACCTGGAGGGTGGTCAGGATGGCGTCCAGCGACACGGCCGTGGCCACCGCGATGCCCAGCCAGCGCCGCCAGCGGGCTGCCAGGGCGAAGAGCACCAGGATCAGCGCGGTGTCGAAGGTTACCCAGGCGGTGCGGACAACCGGCGAGGGAAAGAGCTGCACCGCCACCACAGCCAGCAGGATGGTCCAAGGCACCAGCAACACCGCCAGCAGGCGGATGACCAAAGCCGGCCCCCGGAGCAGGGTTTCGAGCCCGAAGGAGGCCAGCCGGCCCCGGGCAAATGCGGTCAGGGCGTCCCACAACGCCACGCTGTTTTCGAGTACCGCCGGGTGGCCGGCGCTGGGGTAGATCAGGTAGATGGGGTCCCAGCGGTCCGGGCGCAACCTGGCGCGAAAGGACTGCACCCCGCGGAAGTCGTAGAGCGCAGCGGAGGCGCTCCGCACCAGCCCCAGCCAGGGGGCAACGGACCCGGCCAGGGGTGCCAGGCCGAGGGTGGCGTACTCGCTGCCCTCGCGGGCGATCTGGCGCATGGCGAAGTCGATCAACATTTCGGCGGTCCCGTTGGGCGCGCGCTGGTGGCGCAACAGATCCTCGAAGAGCCACCCCTTCCGGGTGTAGATCGGCACTGCGGCGAGGAAACCGACGAGGTTGCCGGCGCACTCGGCGACGAAATAGCGGCGCTCCTCGGCGTGGGAAAAGGGTTGCACATCCACCAGAAAACCCATGGGGGCCATAGGGCGACCGGCGAGCCAGTGCAGGATCAGGGCCTCGATGTCCCGGCGCAAAGGCGCCTCCGGCCCCAGGAGTGCTGCCCCTGGCACCGTCCGCACGACCACGCCTTTGGCCCGCGCCCGGCGAAGCTGTTCGCGCAGACTGCGGTGCCCTTCCACCAGGGCGGCCCAGCCGGCAGGGTTCCATACCGGCTGCTCGCCGATGAGGGTGGGCCGCAGGGGTGGCAGGGCAACGAAGCGGCGTTCCACGGCAAAGAACGAGGCCCGCCGGCCAGCCCGGGTAGCAGCGGCCACAAAGGCCAGCGCCACCTCCCCCAGGCGTTCGGCGCGGGTGATCGGCGCCCCGGCCGCTACCCAGGCACGGCCCGTATCCACGTACGCGATGCAGGCGTCCTCACCGCAGAACCAGTATTGGAATCCCTGTTCCAGCACCTGGAAGGAAGTGGCATTCCAACCGTACTGACGCAACAGTCCTAACACCGACTCGCGCTCATGCATCACGACCAACGCAATCTTTTCCGGTGAACAGCGGTCCGTGGGACGAACATAAGCTGGGGCCGCTCAGGGCGAGCGGCGGGAGGGCAGCGCCTTGCCGGCACCCGCGCCGGATTCATAGGGACCGATGTCGTACCCGACTCCCTTGCGGCCCTACCTCTCGGCGACGGATAAATGCGGACTCTACCCGTTCAACTACAGGATGGGGGAGGAAGGGGAGGGGGAATGCAGGAGGGTGGCGCGGGGCAGGTGCCGCAGCGGCTTCAGGGGTGTTCGGTTTTCCAGACCTTCGCGTCCTGCCGGATGTGCCAGCGCGCCTGCCTGCCGTCGCGGTCGAAGTCCTCCCGCTCCTCTATGGAAGCCTCGAACAGGCTGTCGGTCACCTGGATCCTCGGGGGCCAGCGGTAATGGCTCAGCGCGGGCTGCCCGACCACCAACTCCTCCAGCCGGTCAGTGAATCGGCCGTGCTCCCGGTAGTAGCCCTTCTCGCTGTAGTAAATCTTGTACAGCGCCCGCTGCGCTTCCTCCTCAGGGAGGACGACAAACTCGTCCTTCCCCTCCCCCGCCACCTTCGCCGAGAACTGCACATATCCCCACAGCTCGGGATAGTGCATGTTGAGGATCCGGTGGGGCGACCAGACCCAGTTGTCCACCGGCTTCCCCGCCGCGCTCTGGTAGGACGCGCCGACCTTTTCGAGGTGGTGTTCCACCCGGGAGAAATTCACCCGCCACTGATCACCGGCGCTTGGCGGGGCGGGGCGGTGGGCGCATTCCCGCAGGATGCGCCAGGGGAAGGCGATCTCCACCGACCAGCCCTCGTCCACATCGTCGTTCTGGTTGAGGGTACCGCGCAGGTGGACGGCGGTCTTCAGGCCAGCGATATCCCAAGCCGTCACCGCCGGCGAGAGCGAGCCGTCGCCGCTGAGGGGGGCGACCGGCCCCAGATCCCGGTAGGGCTTGACCAGCAACAGGTCCCACACCGTGTTGCAGGCGTTCATCTCCATCTCGTAGTATTCGTGACCATCCCCGTCGGGATCGATGAACACCTCGAAGTCGTGGTTGGCCAGGACCGGCACGTCCCGTTGGGTCACCGTCGCCCACAGGTGCGGCTCTTCCATCTCCGCTGCGACATAGAAGTACTCGTCGTCCCAGAGCATCTTCGCGCGGGTCTTGAAGCGGGGCCGGGGTTTGAGGTCCCCTTCGATGTCCGCGAAGTAGGTCGTCCAGGGAGCCTTTTCCCACGACAGCTCGTCCAGCCGGCCGTCGATGGCCGGCGCGTGGGCGGCCCGATAGCAGACATAACGCTCGGGTATGACCTCCCCCTCGGGCGCAATGCCCTGCGCGTAGCGGGTGCAGGCAAAGGTCATCGCGGTAGGCCTCGCCGGTTGTCGGGACGGGTGCCCCTTCGGGAGGATGCTGCCCTCGCGCCAACCAGGGGGCGTCTCAGGCCTGCTCCTCCCAGCAGTCCATCAGGGTACTGAAGATCAGAAGCCCGGCCACCAGCCCCACCACCACGCCCAGCAGGAAGCGCGTCATAAGGCGCCGCCTTCTTCTTCGACATCCGGTCTGAGCGGGCTGCCCTCCTCGGGGCGCTCACCGCGCTTGATGCCTTCCTGCATGATCCGGCGCAGCTCCGTCTCCTGGAGGCGCAACTCGGCCTTGAGCCCGTCGACCTGGTCCTGCAGGTCCCGCACCTTGGCTTCGGCGGCCAGCCCCTGCTCCTGTCCGGCCCGCAGGCGGGTGTGCACCTCTTCGCCCAGGTCGGCCAGGGCGGCCCGCAGCCGGCGGCGGGTGGCGGCCATGTCGGCGCGCACCCCCAGGGCCTGGCCCAGCACCCGACCCCGCTCGGCCACATCGGCCAGACGGCCCTTGAGCATATCAGCTATTTGTCGCTTCGTCGCCATCACGTGTCCCTTTCCGCTTTTCCAGCAGTTCTTCCACCGCCTGCACCAGCTGGTCCTTGGTTTCGCCGGCCCGCCGGGTGAGTTTGCGCCGGGTGATATCGCCCCGGTGGGGAGCCAGCAGCAGCCCCAGGGCCCCACCGATGGCCAGGCCGGCCAGACACCCGGCCAGAAAACTGAGTACCTGCTCGGTGTCCGAATCTGCGCTGTTCCTCAGCTGATAACCCATCGTGCACGCCTCCAGCATAGATCCCGCTCGTCGATTCGAGGGGTCCTATATAATAATATCATTCTAGATTTGAACCATACACCCCCATGCGCTATTTTTATTGATCCCCTCTCCCAGACCCTCCTTCCGGCGAGGTCAGAAGCGCCATGGCCAAGGTTCTCACCGCCCTTTCCCACAGCCTCAAGGAATTCCGCCTCCTGCCCGGGTACACCCCGGCCGACAGCACGGCCCCCAAGGTCTCGCTGTGCACCCGCTTCTGCCGCCAGGGAGACGGCTTCCTGCAGCTCTACACCCCCTTCCTGAGCGCCGCCATGCAGGCGGTGACCGGCACCGAGATGGCCATCGGCCTGGCCCAGTTGGGCGGCATCGGCATCCTGCCGGTCAGCCAGACCGTCGAGGAGCAGTGCGCCAAGATCGACCGGGTCAAGCGTTTCAAAGCCGGCTTCCAGACCAATATCCTCACCCTCTCTCCGCAGCAGCGCATCGGCGAGGTCATGGAGATCATGGCCAGCACCGGCTACTCCACCTTCCCGGTCACCCAGAGCGGCAACTTCCACGACCAGCTGATCGGCATCCTCACCGACAAGGACTTCGACTCCCGCCGGGACCACGAGTGCACCGTGGCCGAGCGCATGAAGACCGACGTGCAGGCCGGGGTCGAACTCAAGGACCTCAAGGAAGCCAACGAGCTGATGATCCAGTACGGCCGCGGTTTCCTGCCCATCCTCTCCAAGGAAGGGGTGTTGCAGGCGGTGGTGTTCAAGAAAGACCTCGACAAACACCTGCTCCACCCCAACGAGTCTATAGATCAACAGAAGCGCCTGCTGGTGGGCGCCGCCGTCTCCACCCATCCCGAAGACCAGCAGCGGGTCCGCGCCCTGGTCGAACACGAGGTGGATGTGCTGGTCGTCGACGCCTCCGACGGCCACACCCAGTTCCAGCAACAGATGATCAAATGGATCAAGGCCAACTTCCAGGTCCCGGTGGTGGGCGGCAACGTGGTCACCGCCGAGGGTTTCCGCTTCCTGGTGGAGGCCGGCGCCGATGCGGTCAAGATCGGCATGGGCATCGGTTCGGGCTGCACCACCTCCGAGATCAAGGCCACCGGCCGCGGCCAGGGCACGGCGCTGATGGATATCGCCCAGGCCCGCGACGAGCTGGCCGGCAAAAAGGGCATCTACATCCCGATGATCGCCGACGGCGGCATCAGCGGCCCGGCCGAGATGGCAGTGGCCCTGGCCCTGGGCGCCGACGCCATCATGATGGGCAACTTCTTCGCCCGCTACACCGAAAGCGCCGGCAATCTGGTCCGCAATGCCGCCGGCGAGGTGGTCAAGGAATACTGGATGGAGGGCAGCATGCGCGCCCGCAACTTCCGGCGCTATGCCCACGTCAAGGACCTGCTCTTCGAGGAAGGCATCACCGGGTACGTGCCGCACCTGGGCTCCATCTACGACAAATTCCCGGTGGTGCTGCAGATCCTCAGCTCCACCCTGGCCACAGCCGGCTGCCGCACCATCGAGGAGCTGCACCAGAAGGCGGTCCTCGAAATGCTCTCCCCCTCGGCCATGCTCGACAGCAAGGTCCACGACATGGTGCCCATGAACATCGACCAGCAAATCCTCTGAGGAGGAACCTCATGAAAATCGGCTATTCGACCTGGGGCATGCCCACCGTGCCCATCGACACCGCCCTGGCGCACCTGGCGAAACTGGGCTTCGACGGGGTGGAACCCACGGTCATCCCCGGCTGGTCCACCGAACTGGACACCCTCGACGCGGCCGAGCGCAAACGCATCCGCCGGCTCTTCGACGAATACGGGCTGGAGATGCCGGCGGTGGCCGGCCACCGCTCCCTCATCGAGGAAGACCCGCAGGCTCACGCCGAGAACTGGCGGCGCCTGACCGGGGCCATCGACCTGTGCGCCGAATGGGCCGGCCCCGAAGGGGTGCCGGGCCTGGACACCACCCTGGGCGGCGGGCCGGATGCCTGGGACCCCAAGCGGGAGCTGATTCTGGAGCGACTGGGCCAGTTAGTCGAGTACGCCGCCGGCCGCGGGGTGGTGGTGGCCATTGAGCCCCATGTGCACTCCTCCCTCGACCTGCCCGAGAAAACGCTGTGGCTGCTGAAGCAGATCAATTCCCCGTACTTCAAACTCAACTTCGATATCAGCCATTTCGAGGTGATGGGCCTGCCCACAGCCCAGGTGGTGGCGGCCCTGGCGCCGCACGCGACCCACACCCACGTCAAGGACCAGCGCGGGGTGGTGCCCGACTTCGAGTTCCTCATCCCGGGGGAGGGGCCCTTCGACTTTGTCGCCTACCTCAACGAGATGAAGAAGGCCGGGTACACCGGCCACATCACCGCCGAGGTGAGCATCATGGTGCAGAAACGGCCCGACTACGACCCTCTGGCTGCCGCCACCCTCACCTACCAGACCCTGGACCGGGCCTTCCGCGCCACCGGGCTGAAGTCCTGACCGCCCCATCGCGCGCGGCCGTTGCTGCCCCTGGGCGGCCGCCTTACCGGAGAAAACGCATGCACAGCAGATCCCTGCTCGGCGCCCTGATCCTGACCGCCGCGGTCCTGGGTTGTAACTCCACCGTCGGCGAGGGCACCAAGGCCGCCAGCTCCCCGCAGCCCCTGCCCGGCGGATCGGGAACCGAAGTCCAGCTGAACGGCCCCCACGTCAAAACCCTCCAGTTGTCCAGAGGGGAGGAGGGCCTGTCCCTCCAGGTACAGGCTGGGGGCATGTCCGGGGTGCGCCAGTTCGAGTTCACCGTGGCCCTGGAGCCGGCCGGGGCTTTCGACCTGAATTCCGCTTCCTTCTCGACGGCCAGCCCCTTCATCACCGTGGGTTCGGGGGTGGAGATCACCCCGGAGAAGAACCTGCGCGCCATCGGCATCTATCTCGACGCCGCCGGGTTTGCCGGCGACGGGGTGCTGGGCACCCTGACGGTGAAGGCCAGCGCCACCCCCGCCACCACCCCGCGGGCCCGCATCATGCGCTTCTCCGCCGGGCCCTCCTCCAAGGAGCGCGACACCTATACCGAACAGCAGCTCAATCTGAGCCTCAACCTCGGCCCTTGACGAGGCCGGCGCCATGGATTAATTTTTTAGTCCCTTGTGGGGCTGTAGCTCAGTTGGGAGAGCGCCTGAATGGCATTCAGGAGGTCAGCGGTTCGATCCCGCTCAGCTCCACCACTTAAAACTCAGTAACACCGAAAGACCTGGTTCCACCCAACCCCCTCCCGTCCGCGGCGAGGGGGTTTTTTGTTGGATAACGGAACCCAGGCGGCGGGGAGAATACCCCCCCGGACATTGCTCCTCTTCCGCTCCTGCGCTAAATTGGGGGCGTTCCGCCCATCGCCCTCACCAGGAGTCCCCCCATGCCCGCCGCCACCTTCCACGTCGCCCACACCGCCGACTTCTACGACGCCGCCGGCAAACTCAAGTTCAAGGATATCGGCACCGAGGTGCTGGCCGCCCAGCCCCACATCCAGACCTCGCTGCTGGCCGAACACCGCCCCCATCTCGACGCCGAGCAGATCCGCCAGGCCAACGGGGTGGTGGTGCTCACCCCCCAGGTCACCGCCCGCACCTTCGAGGGCAACCCGGACCTGCTGGCCATCGGCCGCTTCGGGGTGGGGTACGACTCGGTGGACGTGGCGGCCTGCACCCAAGCCGACGTGCTGATCTACATCACCGCCGGGGCGGTCAACCGCTCGGTGGCCGAGGCCACCATCGGCTGGATGATCGCCCTGTGCCACCACACCATGACCAAGGATCGGCTGGTGCGCCAGCTCCAGTGGAACGAGCGAGCTAAATTCATGGGCCGCGACCTGCGCGAACACACCTTTGGCGCCGTGGGCCTGGGCGGCATCGCCCGCGAGACCCTCCGCCTGCTGGCCCCCTTTGGCATGAACCCGCCCATCGCCTTCGACCCCTTCGTCACCCCTGCCGCCGCCAGGGAACTGGGCGTCGAGATGGTGAGTCTGCCCGAATTGATGCGGCGGGCCGATTTCGTCTCCATCCACTGTCCGCTCAGTCCCGAGACCCGCAATCTGATCGGGGCCAGGGAACTGGCGCTGATGAAACCCGAGGCCTTCCTGATCAACACCGCCCGCGGTGGCATCGTCAACGAGGCGGCCCTGTACGAGGCGCTGAAAAACCGGCGTATCGCCGGGGCGGCCATCGACTGTTTCGACACCGAACCCGTGCTGACCCCCCATCCCTTCGCCGAACTGGACAACGTGCTGCTGGCACCCCATTCCATCGCCTGGACCGACGAACTCTTCCGCGACATCGGCCGGGCCGTCTGCCAGGGTATGGTGGACCTGTCCCAGGGCCGCCAGCCCCGGGGCGCGATCAACCCCGAGGTCTTCGACCGGCCCGGCTTCAAGGAGAAGTGGGCCCGGTTGCGGGTAGACCCCTGAACCGGCCCGTCCTCCTCACCGCATCCGCCCACGCCACCTAAACCAGGGAGTCTCCCCCCCGATGCAGAACCGCCGCCCGCTGTTTTTCGCCCCCGACGCTGCCCTGGCGCTGGTCCTTGCCCTGTTGCCGGCGCCCTCCCGGGCGCAGCGCCACGAGGACGAGAAACCGACCAATCTCAAAATCCTACCCGCCGACATCAGCCACGAGGACCTGCACGGGGTCATGGAGGAGTTCAACGCCGCTCTGGGGGTGCGCTGCGACCACTGCCATGTCCTGGCGCCCGGCAAGCGGGACTTTGCCTCTGACGAAAAGGAGCACAAGCGGGCGGCGCGCGGCATGATGCGGCTCACCAAGAGCATCAACGACTCGCTCGGGACCCTGATCGGGCGCGAGGAGGTGATGAAGGTCGAGTGTGTCACCTGCCACCGCGGTCAGGACGAGCCGCGCACCCTGCGCGGGGTGCTGACCGCCACCGCCACCAAGGAGGGGGCCGAAGCCGCGGTGAAGCAATACCGGGAACTGCGCGACCAGTACTATGGCCGTGGCGGCTACGACTTCGGCGAAAACGCCCTCCTCGAAACAGCCCGGGAAATGGAGCGCCGCCAGCTCGAACCGGCGGTCGTCCTGCCGCTGCTGCGGCTCAACCTCGAACTCTTCCCCCAGTCCGCCGGCACCCATGTACAGCTGGGCCGAGTGCTGCTGGAGCAGGGGGACCAGGCCGGCGCTACCGCACACTTTGAGGAGGCCAAGAGGCTGCAGCCGGACAACCGCTGGCTCCAGCGCCAGATCCAGGAAATTCTCAAGGGCAACGAAGGAGGGCACTAGATGAGCGGGACGCGTCTCGCAGGCCAGACGGCCTGGATCAGCGGCGGGGCCTCGGGCATGGGCGAGGCGGTGGCCGAACTCTTCGCCCGGGAAGGGGCCCAGGTGGCGGTGGCCGACGTGCAGGAAGAGCGGGGCCGGCAACTGGCCGAGCGCATCACCAAAGCCGGGGGCGAGGCCTGGTTCTCCACCTGCGACGTGACCCGGGAGGCGCAGGTGCAGGCCTCGATAGATCAGGCCGCGGCCCGCTTCGGCGGCCTGCAGATCCTGGTCAACTGCGCCGGGGTGGTGCATGTGGGCCCGCTGCACGAATACCCTGAGGCAGATTGGGATCTGCTGATGGGCGTCAACCTCAAGTCCATCTATTTTTCCCTCAAACACGCCCTGCCCCATCTGCGCCGCAGTCGGCGCAGCTATGTGGTCAATATCGGCTCGGTGGGCAGCCTCATCAGCCAGGCCCTCACCCCCGCGTACATCGCCTCCAAACACGCGGTGCTGGGCCTGAGCCGCTCCATCGCCCTCGACTATGCCGCCGACGGGCTGCGCTGCAACTGCATCTGCCCGGGCATCACCGACACCCCGATGCTGCGGTATCACCTGAGCACCACCCCCGACCCGGACGCCACCCTGGCCGCGCGCCTGCGCCGGGTGCCCATGGGCGTGGCCATGTACCCGCCCGACATCGCCCGCGCCGCCCTCTACTTCTCCTGCGAGGACTCCTCGGGGGTCACCGGCACCTCGCTGGTGGTGGACGGCGGGTACCTCGCCGCCGCCGAGTGGGAAACCGCCACCCCGACCCAATTCATGAAGGACCCGCGATGAAAGCCAAATTCGCCTGCGCCGATTTCACCTTTCCGCTCCTGACCCACGACCAGTCCCTGCAACTGGTCTCCCTGATGGAATTCAAGGGCGTGGATATCGGTCTCTTCGAGGAACGCTCGCACCTGTGGCCTTCGCGCGAGTTCAAGAACGTCGCCCGTTCGGCCCGTGCCCTGCGCAAGAAACTAGACGGCCTCGGCCTGAAGCCGGCCGATATCTTTCTGCAGATGGCCCCGGACTTCAAGGCCTTTGCCATCAACCATCCCGAGGGCCCACGGCGCAAGAAGGCCCGCGACTGGTTCCAGCGCACCCTCGATTACACCGCCGGCTGCGGCGGCAAACATATCACCATCCTGCCGGGGGTCCACTTCGAAGAGGAGTCCCAGGCCGACTCCCTGTCCCGCTGCGTCGATGAATTGAGTTGGCGGGTGGCGCAGGCCAAAAAACACCGCCTGACCGTGTCGGTGGAGGCCCACGTCGGCTCCATCGTGCCCCGACCCAGCCCGGCGGCCGCCCTCATCAAACGGGTGCCCGGCCTCACCCTCACCCTCGACTACACCCACTTCACCCGCATCGGCCTGCCCGACTCCCTGGTGGAGCCCCTGGTCAAACACGCCAGCCACTTCCATGTGCGCGGGGCGCGCCGGGGCCGGCT
Source organism: Candidatus Latescibacterota bacterium (assembly GCA_020852055.1). Classification (GTDB taxonomy): domain Bacteria; phylum Latescibacterota; class UBA2968; order UBA8231; family UBA8231; genus SICG01. Next base: position 1,785 of record JADZBP010000032.1, on the reverse strand, counting down.
GCAGGAGCGCTTCGCCCTCAACACCATCAACTACGCCCGGGTGTTCAAAGCCCTGCAGCAGGCCAACTATAAGGGCTGGATCGGCATCGAGTACGTATGGCAGGACTGGGAGCACTGCAACGAGTGCGACAACGTCGCCGAAACCATTCTCTTCCGCGACTTCTTCCGCAAACTGGCAGGTTGAGAGGGCCGGGCAAATAGCGTATATCTCCTAGCAGGGAGTACCCTCCTGCCAAGAGAGGTCGCCATGTCCGACCTGAGCCGCTACACCCCCGAACACCGGGCCGAACTCGAGCGCCTGCTGGAGACCCCTGCCTGGCAGGAGGCCCTGCGCTCCGGCCTGGTGGATCAGGTCCGCGCCCAGAAGATACCGCCCGGGCAGACCCGCAACTTCATCGGCACCGTCGTCGAGCAGTTGCTCGCCCTCAACCAGCAGCGGGTCGAGGAGCTGGTCGCCGGGGGATTGACCGACGCCGAGCGCCTGCTCGACGAACTGGCCCGCTGGCCCGCTGATCTGGAACCGCCGATCCTCTCCTTCCTGGGCCTCAACCTGACGGCCCGCTGCAACTTCGACCCCCGCTGCATCTACTGCAACCAACCCTGGATCGAACCCGGCGTGGACCTGGAGGGATGGAAACAGATCATCGCCTCCGCCACCACCGCCAACCAAGGCGCGGGCCCCTATATCTATATGACTGGCGGCGAGCCCCTGGTGCTGGGGGAGATGCTGTGGGGGGATGAGGGGTTGGTGTCTTTCGCCAGCCAGCGCGGCGCCGCCGTCAACATCAACACCAACGCGCTGGAGATGACCCCGACCGTGGCCCTGGCCTTGATCAAAGCCGGGCTGGCCAGGTTGCACATCTCGCTGGACACCGCCGACGAGGCGGCGCAGAATCACCTTTTCGGCGGGGAACGCATGGGGCGGGTGCTGGAGGGGATCTATAATGTCCAACTGGCCCGCGAACTGGTGGGGGTCGCGTACCCGGAGATCCACACCAACTGCGTGCTGACCAATCAGAACCTCGACGCTTTTCCCGAACTGATGGCGCTGTTGCTGGAAAAGCGCGGGCAGGTGACCGGGCGCGGCCAGCCCCTGGCCGACGACCTTTTGCCCCACGTGATCCCGGTGGGCGGCGCCAGCAATACGGGTCTGCGCCCGGACGCCGAAGCGTTCCGGCGCTTCTTCGCGGAGATCTGGCCCCGGGCCGGCCAACTGTGGGACGAGTACCAGGAAAGACTCGGGGTGCCCAAGGATCAGCGGCGGGTGCTCTTCGGTTACTTCTCCAACCCCTTCCTGCGGGTGGAGCACCAGGGCGGGATAGACGCGTACATCGAGTCGGCCGCAACCGGCCGCTACGGCGAGCTGGCTCTCTCCCGCCACTGCTACGTGGCCCCCACCCAGGCCTCCTTCTCCCCCGACGGGCTGCAATTCCGCTGCGGCTCCCACGCCATCCGCCGCCTGCAACCTTTGGGCAATATCGCCGACGCCGGCCTGCACACCCATAGCCGCGCCGGCATCCCCTCTCTCGATGCGCTGCCCACCCAGGAACACTGCTACGGCTGCGCCCTGGCCACCCTGTACATCAACCAGGCCGTCGAGAAGGAGTTGCAGAAGAAGGTGGGGGAGTTGCTGCAGGTGCCGCGCTAGAGCGGCGCGATCATATCGTAGTTGTCGACCCCACCCGCCGGGAACTCCCCCTTCTCCACGAACCCGAACTTGCGGTAGAAATGCACCGCGCGCGGATTATCCTGGCGCACCCCGCCCCACAGCACCATGCGCTTGCG
>JADZBP010000031.1 GCA_020852055.1 Candidatus Latescibacterota bacterium | reverse complement strand
TCGCAGCCGCGGGCGTGGTAGAAAAACTCGCAGAAGTAGAGCAGCACGGTATCGGGCCAGATGTCCCGCAGGTACAGGCCCTCGCCCCATGCGGGGTGGCAGCAGACGAGGTCCGGCTGGTAGCCGACCCGGTGCAGACGTTCGGCCACGCGCGCCACCTGCTGGCCGCGGCGCACGGCGGCTTCGAAGGAGCGCAGGTAGTGATGGGTGTGGGGGCCGGCCCCTTCCGGGGTACGGCAAAAAGCGCGGCTCGGCGGGGAGACCCACCGGGCCTTTTTTTTGTTTGGTTTTCGGGGTCTCGTCGTATATTTGCCCACCATGAAAATCGTCTGGCCCCTCTGCGCGGTGCTCATGCTCCTCCTGTCTGCCCCGGTATTTTCCCAGAACCAGGTGTTGGAACTGGATGGCAAGGCTTCCTATGTACAGTTGCCGGCCCATATCTTCGACGGCCTGGAAGCGACCACGGTGGAGGCGTGGGTCAAGTGGGATTCCTGGGGCTACTTCTCGCAGTGGTTCGCCTTTGGCGCGGATATTGCCGAATCCAACGCCCAGTGGAGGTCCATGGGCGGCAACCACGTCGGCACGGATGCCACACTCCAGTTCTTCATCTACCTAAATGCGGGTAAAGTGTACCTCTTGCGCGTGAATGCCGCTCTGCCGCTGGGGCAGTGGTGCCATCTGGCCATGGTCTCGGGACCAGGCGGCATGCGGATCTATCTCAACGGGGTGCTGGCGGGGCAAAACGGCTACGAAGGCAGCTTCGCGGCCATCGGCGCGGGGGCAAACAACTACCTGGGCAAATCCAACTGGTCGGACAACGCCTATTTCCACGGCCAGCTCGACGAGGTACGGGTGTGGTCGATGGCGCGCAGCGGCGCAGAGATCCGCGCCGGCATGGGTCAGGGGTTGCGGGGGGACGAGGAGGGGCTAGTAGGGCTGTGGAACTTCGACGCGGGTGACGCGGCAGATCGTTCGCCACGGGGCCACCACGGGCAATTGCGCGGCAATGCCCGCACCGCGGCGGCGCCCTTTCCGGGGGCGGGCGAGATCGTCCCGCCCGCGGTGGTGCAGGGCGTGGTGCGCGACGAAAGCGGTGTGCCCTTGTACAACGCGGTTGCCTCGCTGGCTCGGGGCGAGGTCGAGCGGACCGCTATAACCACGTATGCGGATGGCCGCTATGCGCTGGCCACCTTCGGGGTGGGGCCCCATGTCTTGAAGGTCCGCTTCGACGGCGCGATGCCCCAATGGGCTCCTATAACGAGACCACCGCTGGGTGATATCGGCGCCTGGACGCGGGAACTCGCCTTGCAGGAGGGCGAGGTGCTCCACCTGGAACCGCGCTTGCCGGCCACGCTAGTGGCCCGGTGGTCCGGCGAAGGAGACGGGCGCGATGCGCTGGGACGCCACGACGGGATACTGGAAGGGGGGCTGGGTTTTGCCCCGGGTTTGGTGGGCCGGGCTTTTAGTCTGGACGGCAAGGACGATTGTATCCGCGTCCCCCATGCGGCCAATCTCGACCAGACCGGCAGCTTTTCGCTGGTGGCGTGGATCTTTCCGACCAGCGACGAACGATCGCAGGTGATTATCTCAAAATGGCCGATGGAGTCGACCAAGTACGGTACGGGCCAATTCATGTTTGCCACCGAGCCGGGGCAGGGGCTCGGTTTAGGCCTTTCCGACGAGGAACTCTACTCCTTTCGCTCGCCTGCCAACGTCTTTGCGCGCAATGCCTGGAATATGGTGGCCGCCGTCTACGACCAGGCTACGGGCACCCGCTACCTCTACGCCAATGGCAGGGAAGTGGCCCGCCGCCAGGGCCCGCCCTTTGTCCCTGCGCGCAACCAGTTAGATGTGACCATAGGGGCCGTAATCAGTCTGATATCGGGTGACATCTACAGAATGTTCGACGGGCTTTTGGACGAGGTGGCGATCTACCGCAGCGCCCTGGACGATGTGGCCATCCAGCGGCTCTACGGGGCCTATGCCGAGGCGCGCTGGTCTGGCGAGGGCAATGCCAACGACAGCCGGGGCGGCAATCACGGGACCCTGGTGAAGGAGGTGGCCTTTGTCCCCGGCGTGGCCGGGCAGGCCTTTTCCTTTGACGGCCGGAAGAGCTACGTCGAACTCAGTCCCTATGTCGGCAACTTCGGCACCGGCGACTTCAGCATCGAAGCGGGGCTGTGGCGCGGCGAGGCACAGAGCGTGCCGGTACCTCTCCTCATCAGGGATTTCGACCGCGAATTTCTCCTGGGCAGCAACAGGTGGTACCTCCACTATATCAGAATCAGGGGGGATGAGGACAGTCGGGTCTTGAGCCTGGGCCTCGACGCGTCGGGCCGTGCGCAGGTTGAACTCAACAGCGGTATCGAGGTGGCGCACCTCGACGGCCAGGAGGCGCTGTCGCTCCGCACCTGGCACCACGTGGCCCTGGTGCGCCAGGGGACCGAGATCCGGCTCTACGTCGACGGCCACCTCGACGCGGCGCAGGCGACAGCACGGGTGATGGATTTGGTTTTGCCCACGCCCCTGTATCTGGGCGCGGCGCCCGGGCGCGGCCGCTTTTTCTCGGGACGCATCGACGAGGTCGCCCTGCACAACCACGCCCTTGGTCCCGACGAGATCGCTGCGAGCTACGAACGGACGATCAATGCGTATACCTGGGCGGTGTGGACCGAGCGCCTGAGAGTTGGGGGGATCGGTCTCATGGTGGTGGTGGCCCTCCTGTCCAGCGCCCGCTACTACACCCAGCGCCGGGCGCGTCTGGAGGCCCATCGGGCGCGCGAGCTGGCCGAGGCGGCCAACCAGGCCAAGAGCGTGTTTCTGGCGAATATGTCGCACGAGATCCGCACGCCGATGAACGCGATTCTGGGTTATTCGCAGATCCTGCGGGAGCACAATACCCTCACCCCCGAGGAGCGCCGGGCAGTGGAGGCGATCTACAGCAGCGGGGATCACCTGCTGAAGCTGATCAACGATGTGCTTGATCTCTCCAAGATCGAGGCGGGGCGCATGGATTTGCAGCCGGTGGATTTCGATCTCCGGCGGCTGGTCGGGGGGCTGGGGTCGATGTTCGAGCTGCGCTGCCAGCAGAAGGGGCTGTCCTGGCGGGTGGAGCAGGAAGGGGAGGTGTGGCAGGTGCGGGGGGACGAGAGCAAGCTGCGCCAGGTGCTGGTCAATCTGCTGGGCAATGCGGTGAAGTTTACCCAGCAAGGGGAGGTGGTGCTGTCGGTGCGGCAGGGTCAGGGGGAGGAGCAGTACCACTTTGCGGTGCGCGACACCGGCCTGGGCATCGCTGCTGAGCACCAGGAAGGGATCTTTGCCCCTTTCCAGCAGGGGCCGACCCATATGGATACGGGGGGCACCGGCCTTGGCCTGGCCATCGCCCGGCGCAACGTGGAGTTGATGGGGGGGCGGCTGCAGGTGGAGTCGGCGGCGGGCCGGGGGGCGCGCTTCTTTTTCTCGCTCTCGCTGCCGCCGGCCCAAGGTCCGGTGGCCGGCCAGGCCGCCAGGCGGTATCAGGGGGTGGTGCGTCTGGCAGCCCCGGTGTCGCCGCACATCCTGGTGGTGGACGACGTGGCGACCAACCGGGAGATCCTGGCGCAGATCCTCGAAGGACTGGGCGCTCAGGTGCGGCAGGCCGACAGTGGCATGGCGGCCATCGAAGCGGCGCGGGCGGAGCGGCCGGAGTTGGTGTTCATGGACATCCGTATGGAGGGTATGGACGGGGTGGAGGCGCTGCGGCGGCTGCGGGCCGAGCACGGGGTGTTGCCGGTGGTGGCGATCTCGGCCTCGGTGCTGACGCACGAGCGGCAGGACTATCTGGAGGCCGGCTTCGATGCCTTCATCGAGAAGCCCTTCCGGCTGGAAGCACTGTATGCCTGCTTGGAGCAGGTGCTGGGGGCGGAGTATGAATACAGCCGGACCGAGGTGGTCCCGGCGGCGGTGGATTTTGCCGGGCTGCGCCTGCCGGCGTCCCTGCGGCAGCAGTTGCGACAGGCGGCGAAGATGCACAATGTGACGCAGGTGAAACAGGGTCTGGAGGAATTGCGGCAGCTGGGGGCGCGGGAGGAGGCGCTGGCTGCTCATCTGGGGGATCTGGTGCAGCGTTTCGAGATGCCTTCGGTGCTGGACTTGCTGGAGAGGATCGAGGATGGATGAGCTGGCGGCGACACTGCGTGGATTGCGGGTCCTGGTGGTCGACGACCTGCCGGCCAACCTGGAGCTGATGTGCCAGGCGTTGGAGCAGGCCGGGTATCAGGTGATGGTGGCCACCTCCGGGCTCCAGACCTTGGAGTTGGCCGGCCAGTTCGTCCCGGACCTGATCCTGCTGGATGTGAGCATGCCGGGGCTGGATGGCCTGGAGGTCTGCCGGCGGCTCAAGCAGGGCCAGACGACGCGCGGCATCCCGGTGGTCTTCCTGACGGCCCGCGACGATACCGCCGACCTGCTGGAGGGCTTCCGGGCCGGGGGGGTGGACTATGTGACCAAGCCCTTCCACAAGGAGGAGGTGCTGGTGCGCATCCAGACCCATCTGGAGAAGGCGGCACTGGTGCGCACCCTGGCGGAGAAAAATGGCGCCCTGGAGGCGCGGACCCGCCAGTTGGAGGCGGAGATCGCCCGGCGCCAGGCGCTTACCCAGGAGCGCGACGTCTTGGCCGGCCGACTGGAGGACCTGTCCCAGCAGCAGATCGCCCAGCAGGGGGGCAATCTGGTGGGCCAGAGCCTGGGGGTGACGGCGATGCAGGAGGAGATCGCCCTGCTGCAGCAGGCCCACTCGGTGTCGGTGCTGATCACCGGGGAGAGCGGCACGGGCAAGGAGGTGGTGGCGCGGGCCATCCACTACGGAGGCAGCCGGGCGCGGGGTCCCTTTGTGGCGGTCAACTGCGCCGCCATCCCGCGGGAGCTGGCCGAGTCGAGCTTCTTCGGTCATGTGCGAGGGGCCTTCACCGGGG
>JADZBP010000030.1 GCA_020852055.1 Candidatus Latescibacterota bacterium | reverse complement strand
GGGGATGAGCACCACAAAACCGTGGCGCACCATGCGCAGGGCAAAGTGCTGGTACGCCGGCTTCCATTTGTCCTCGGGCCAGCCGGGGTTCCACACCAGGGCCGGCCGGGCGGTGGTGGCCGGGGCTTTGGGGCTGAAGACAAAGGCGGGGATGGCGTATTCCTCGTCCACCGCTACGTCCACCCGTTCGCACCAGGCGTGTTCGCCCACCTGGAGGCGGGCCCGCACCAGGCTCTCTCCCAGCGGCGGAAAGACGGGTAGGCCGATGACCCCGGGCAACTCGGCGCGCAGCCGGGCGCGGAAGCCTTCCCAGGCCTCGCGGGTGGCGAAGTGGCGCGGCAGGGTCAGGGACTGCGCCATCACCTGCTTCTGCAGCCAGCGCACGGCGTTGGTCTTCAGGCCGATGGGTTCACTGCCGAAGGCCTGTTCCAGGAGCAAGGGCTCGTCTGACATGCGGTGTTCTCCGGGGTGAGGGGTGGTGCCCTGAACGGCGCGGCGGTGGAACGCGGCTGCGGCCTTGCTTAAATTACCAAAACAGCCACGCAGGTTCCATCTCTTCCCTCCGAATCGGCAGCAGCCATGGGTCGCACGAGACCGTCCCTGCCCCGCCCGCGTCCGCACCGCGACCTGAAGTTCGAGATTTTCGAGCAGGTGCGCGCCGAGATCTGGAAGTTGCGGCATTACCGCGAGCTGGAGCAGCTTGTCCAGGTGGTCTGCTCGGGACTGAGCAGCCTGGGCCTGCGCTTTGATTTCTTCGGCATCAACGTCATCGATGACAGCACCGTGCCGCCCACGGGCGTGGGGTACTCCCGCCGGCCTTCGGGGGAGTGGCGCAACTGGAAACACCACGACCTGACCGGCACGGCCCTGCTAACCATCTGGAAGAACCAGCAACTGGCCTACCGGCCCGACCTGCGCGAAGACGATCCCTACCACGAGGCTGCCAAGATGGGCGACCGCCGCTCGGTGGTCGATGCGCCCTTCTCCCACGGCACCCTGGCGGTGAGCAGCACCGCCCCCAACGCCTTTTCGGATGCCGACCTCGAGTTGTTGCAGGAGATGACCACTCTCTGCTCCGAAGGCTTTGGCCGCCTGGACGATCTGCATGCCCTGGAGAGCCGGGCCCAGGAGGCCGAGGTGCTCTCGGCGGCCATCGCGGTGGTGGCCGGCGCCAGCGGTCTGGAGGAGGTGTTCCAGGTGGTGGTGCACGAGGCGACCCGCCTGGCCTCCGCCGAGTTGGCCACCCTTTTTCTCTACGACGAACTCGAAAAGGCGCTGGTGCCCCGGGCCCATGTGGGCCACCAGTGGGAGGTGTACCGCCTGGTGCGGTTGCAGCCCGGAGAGGACGTGTCGGGGCAGGTCCTGCTTACCGGCGAGGGGTTGCTCTACGACGACCAGACCCTCGCGCACCAGAATCTGCGGCTGGAAAACCAGGCCCTGCGGGCTGCGTCGGTGCAGGTGACCGGGGGTACCGGGGCAGTGGCCCCCCTCAAGTTAGGGGGAAAGGTATTGGGCACCCTTTCGGTCTACGGCCGACGGCATCGCTGCACCCACCGCGATCTGGTCCTGCTCGAACGGTTGGCCTCGCAGGCGGCCCTGGCCATCGACCGGGCGCGGCATACCCGCGAACTGGCGCTCAACCTGGCGGTGCAGCGGGTGCGCAGCCAGATCCTGGAGATGGGCGCCCAGGCCGATTGGCACCGGGTGGTGACCGATGTCAGGGAGGAGTTGGCGAACCTGGTGGACCTGCACCAGTTCAGCGTCCAGTTGGTGACCAACCGCCACGCGGGGCACTTCATCTCGCACAACGAGGAAGGGGTGGGTATTCCCCTGGAATGGCCGCCCAGCCTGGAACAGGTGGTGACCAGCAACCAGCCGCTCTACCGGCGCTGCCGCGCCGACATCGAAGCGCACGGCGATATCATCGGGCCGGAGATCAATGCCATTATCGACGTGCCCTTTGCCGGGGGCACCCTGGCCATGAACAGCCTCAGGGAAAACGCCTTCAACCAGCAGGACATTCAGGTGCTGCAGCGTTTTGCCCAGGTGATGTCCGAAGCCTACCTGCGCCTGCGCCAACTGCAGCGGCAAGAGGCGGTGCGGCAGGTGCGCGAGGCGGTGTGGCGGATGGAGAAGGCCGACGATCTGCTGCAGGTACTGACCGTCATCCGGCAGCAGCTGGTTGCGGTGGGCATCATCTTCGACGACGTGGGGCTCAATGTGGTGGACACGACCATCGAACCCTGGGCCGTGCAGTATTACTACTACTATCCCGACCAGGAGGACCGGCCGGGCTGGGTGTTGTGGAGTTCGACGGTCGAGCCCACCAACCCGCAGATCTTCGAGTTCTGGCGCGCTGGCAAGCTCCTGTACCGGCCCCATATGCAGCGCGAGGACATGCTCCGCGAGGGCTGGGAGCCCGACAAGCTGAGCCACCCGGTGGCGGCGGTGGTGGATGTGCCCTTCTCCGCCGGGACGCTGGCCCTCAACAGCCGGTATCCCCATGCCTTCTCTCCGGAAGATCTGGCGTTTTTACAGGAACTGGCCGGGGTGCTTTCCGAGGGTTTTGGCCGCCAGGAGGATCTGAAAAACCTGGCGCAGCGCGCCCGAGAGGCCGAAGCCCTCGCCGAAGGCATCTCGGCAATGGCCAAGTCGGAGAAGCTGGACCAGGTGCTGCAGATCGTGGTCGAGGGGGCGGCCCGGCTGACCGGGAGCCTGCGGGCGAGGATCTTCCTCTACAACGACCGCGAGCAGGTGCTGGTGCCCAGAGCCCAGGTTGGGCATCACTGGGAGGTCTACCGGCAACTGCGGGTGGCCCCGGGGGAAGGCCCGGCCGGCCTGATCCTGGCCACCGGTGAAGCGCAGATGTTGAACGACCAGCCCATTCCGCCCTTTGGGCCGCAGAATCAGGCCCTGTATAAAGACTCGCTGATCGAGCCGGCCGGTCCGCAACTGGACCGGGTGATGGGGGTGCCGCTGGTCTGCGGCGGCCAGGTCGCCGGGGTGTTGAGTGTCAGCGGCAGCCGGAGGCGGTTCACCGGCCACGACCTGGAGTTGCTGGCCCGGCTGGGGGAGCAGGTGGCCCTGGCTATCGAGCGCACCCAGCGCGAGTGGGAACTCTCGCTCAACCTGGGTCTGCAGCGGGTGCGCAGTGAAATCCTGCAAATGCGGGAGGAGGCGGACTGGCTGAAGGTGGTCGAGGTGGTCAACACCGAACTGAGCCGCGTGGTCAACCTGTACCGGTACAGCATCCAACTGGTGAAGCCGGGCGGTTTGTTTGTTTCATACGGGGCTGGCAGGCCCGAAGGCAGGGGGGAATTACACCCGGTGCTCGTGGAGGCGATCACCACCGGCAAACCGGCCTATCGCCGCAATCGCGCCCAGATCGAAGCGAATCGGGAGGGGCTGAACCCCGAGGTGCAGTCGGTGGTGGATGTGCCCTTCCTGGGGGGCACCATCGCCATGAGCAGCATCCGGGAAAACGGCTTCGCCGATCAGGATATCCAGGCGCTGGAGCGTTTTGCCCAGGTGATGTCCGAGGCGTACCGGCGCCTCAAGGAATTGCAGCGCCAGGAAGCCGTGCGGCAGGTGCGCGAGGCCGTGTGGCTCATGGGCCAGCCTGCGGACCTCGAACAGGTATTGTCCGTCATCCGCGAGCAACTGATCATCAACGAGTTTTTTTTCGATAGCCTGGGGGTGGGGGTGGTGGACCGCCAGGGCGCCTACTCCCTGGTGCGCCACTTCAACTGGCAGAATACCCCCGAAGGGGGCAAATGGGTGACCTGGACCGACCAGGTTGCCGATGACTGCCACCTGATCCAACGCTTCTGGGAGGGCGGCGAGTTGGTGTACCGCCGCGATCTGCTCGCCGCAGATCCCTACGGTGAAGCGGAAATCTTTCTGTCTTATAATATCCGTTGTGTGGTCGATATACCTTTTTCCCATGGCACGCTGGCGGTCACCAGCAAGGCCCCCAGCGCCTTTGCCGACGACGATATCGAACTGCTCGAGGAACTGGCGATGGTCCTGTCCGAGGGTTTCAGGCGCCTCGACGATCTGCGGCAACTGGAGCAGCGGGCCCAGGAGGCCGAAGCACTGGCTTCGGCCATCGACGCCGTGTACCGCTTCACCGACCCGGAACAGCGCCTGCAGGAGATCGTGCGCCAGGTCAGGGAACTGGTTGAGGCCCAGCGCTGCATGCTCCTGCTCTACGACGAAGGGACCGGAACACTGGTGCCGCATGCCCGGGAGGGATACGGCGAGGAAGCCATGCAATTGAGGATACCCCCGGGAGAAGGGTTGACAGGTCATGTCTATCTCACGGGGAAGGTCTATTTCAACCAGTCCCTGCCCGACCTTCAACTCAAGCCCCTCAGCCCCCGGAATCAGGCGCTGCTGGAGCAGTCCTTCAAGGGCAGCGCCATGGGCCCCAGCGCCGGCATCCCGCTCAAGCTGGGCGGCCAGGTCATCGGCACGGTGGTCGCCGGACAGGTGGGCCGGGTACTCGGCGAGCGCGACCTGCTCCTGCTCGAACGCCTGGCGGCCCAGGCCAGCCTGGCCATCGAACGCTCGTGGCACGAGCGCGAACTGGCCCTCAACCTGGCCCTGCAGCGGGTGCGCAACGAGATCCTGGAAATGCAGAAAACGTCCGACTGGGAAGGGGTCGTCCGGTCAGTGCACCGCGAACTGAGCAAGGTGGTGGAATTCTGGTTCTGCAGCATCCAGTTCATCGACCAGGCCACCGGCACCTTCACCTATTACACCACGATTTTTTCTCCCGAGGACTGGCATCTGCAGGGGCAGGAACAGCTCCCTTTGCCGCCCAGCCTCAGAAAGGTCCTGGAGACGGACCAGGTGCTCTACCGGCGCACCCGGGCCGAGGTGGAGTATTTCCAGGACGAGGTGAAGCCCGAAGCCTGCAGCATCGTCGATGTGCCCTTTCCGGGCGGCACCGTGGCCATGAACAGCACCCGGGAAAATGCCTTCAGCGACGAAGATATCCGGGTCCTGAAACGCTTCGCCCAGATCGTCTCCGAAGGCTACCGCCGGCTGCAGGATCTCCAGCAGCTGGCCCAGGCCCGGCAGCGGCTGCAGCAATCGCAGAAGTTGGAGGCGGTGGGACAATTGACCGCCGGCATCGCCCACAACTTCAACAACCTGCTGCAGGCCAATCTGGGCAATATCAATCTGGCCATGCTCTCCAGTTCCCCCGAGGTACAGGCCTACCTGCAGGATGCCGATGCGGCGGCGATGCGCGGGGCCGACCTGGTGCGCCAGCTCATGCTCTTTGCCCGCGCCGAGGTCAAGGAGACCCCGTTCCGGGCCGTGGACCTGGGTGCGGTGATCGCCGACACCGTGTCGCTGTGCCGCAAGACCCTGGACCGGCGTATCGAGCTGCAGGTCGAGCTACCTGCCGGGTTGCCCCTGGTCCAGGCCGACACCGGGCAACTGGAGCAGGTGCTGCTCAATCTGTACCTCAATGCGCGCGATGCCCTCGAAGCGGCGTCGCGTTCCGCCCCCTGGATCCGCACTGCGGCGCGGGTGGCCTTCCCGGGAGGGGCAGGGGGGGAGGAAGGGCAGCGGTACGTGTGTATCGAGGTCAGCGACAACGGGACGGGTATGGATGCCGGGACTCGGGAGCGGATCTTCGAGCCCTTCTTCACCACCAAGGAAGTGGGCAAGGGCACGGGCCTGGGGCTGGCCACGGCCTATGGCATCCTGCAGCGGCACCAGGGGTGGATCGAGTGCCAGAGCGAACCGGGGGTCGGCACCACCTTTTCCCTGTTCCTGCCGGCCGGGGAGGGTGCGGAGGCCAAACTAGAGGCGGCGCCGAGCGGCGACCGGGAGCAGTTGCCGGGCGGGACCGAGACCCTGATGGTCGTCGACGACGAGGAGCTGGTGCGCCGCAGCACCAGCCGGCTCTTCACCGACCTGGGCTACCGGGTGCTGGTGGCGGCGGACGGCCTGAGCTGCCTGGAGCTTTTTGACGAGCATCGCAGCGGGATCGATCTGGTGGTGCTGGATCTGTCGATGCCGGGCATCTCGGGCCGGGAGGTGTTCAAGCAGCTGAAGGCGCAGCAACCCCAGCTCAAGGTGATCGTCTTCACCGGATATGCCGCGGACCCGGCCGAATTTGCCGGGCTGGCGCAACTGGTGGCCAAACCTTTTTCGCTGCGGCAGCTGGCCGAGCTGGTGCGCCGCACCCTCGACGCGGACTAGGTTCTTTTCAGCCCAGGGCCTCTAGGGCCTGCACCAGGCCGCGCATATAGCCGATCTCAAAGGCAAAGCCGCGGTGGGCCCACTCGTTTTCCCCCACCAGCCAGGGGGTGTGGTCGGCGCGGATGGGGCCGTCGAAGCCCACCTCCTGATAGGCCTTCGCCGCCGCCACCATATCCCAATCCCCCTCGTCCATGAACACCTCGTGGAAGATGCCGGGCAACTGCCCCTGCACGGCGCGGAAGTGGGCGAAGAAGAGTTTACCCTGGCGGCCGAAGTGGCGGATGGCGTCGATGGGGTCGGTGCCGGCCATCTCGGCGACGGTGCCCTGGCACAGGTCCAGGCCGTTGCAGGGGCTGGGCACCAGGTCGATCACGCGCTGCAGGGACGCGGTGCTGTTGAGGATGCGGGCTACCCCCATGAAGGAGGGGATGGGCGCGTCGTCGGGGTGGGCGGCCAGTTTCACCTTGCTGGACTCGGCCACCGGCAGCACCCGCTCCAGGAAATAGGCCAGGTTGTCCCAGACCTCTTCGCTACTGACTTCGCGGTCGGGGATGCGGATGGCCCCGCCTCCGCGGGGATTGCGCCAGTCCAGGGCGGCAGCCGGATTGCGCAGGGCCTCCTCCAGGTCGAAACGCCGCAGGCGCGCCCCGCCCCGGCCCCGCACCTGGTCGGTGCTGATCCCGCCCAGCAGCATCCAGTTGTAGCCCAGGATGGGGATGCCGGCCCGGCCGATGGCCTCGATGGTGGCGCAGTAGTTGTCGAGTTGGCGGTCGCGCCCGGGCAGCCCGAACATGACCTGATCGTAGAAGTGCGAGGGCACGTTCTCGACGGCGCAGACCTCCAGGTCGTACTGGGCGAAGAGTTCCTGGATACGCTCGAGTTGGGCATAGTCGACGCGGCCGCTCGGGGAGTCGGGCCCGCCGATGACGGCGTGGCGCACGCCTACCTGGCTGGCGAACTGGGCGGTCTGGGGGGTTGGCGCGACTTCGAGGGCGATCTTCATGGATATCTCCGCTTTATCGTCGAGAGCGTCGGGGAGCGACCCGCTACGGTCTTTCTCAAGGCGCGTCCTGCCCCCTCGCTCGCATAGCTCCGCTACCCGGCCACCCGGCCACGCGGACTTCCCATCCCAGCCACTCCCCGAGAAAGACCTTCGGGGTCATCTCCCCTCCGCTATCCGGATGCGGGCGTAGCGCAAAGTATGGTCTTTTTCTCCCAGCACGTCCAGGATATTTGAGGGCGAGGAGCCGCCCCGCTCGGTGGCGGTGAAGAAGGAACCGAGGGGTTGGGATAGCGGTACCGGTACCGGCTGGCTGGGCACGCCATCGGGCGCGATCTCCAACAGATAATTGCCGCCGGCCTGGTGATAGAAGACGAAGAGCCGGCCCGCAGGGGTGGCTTGGAAGCGGGCGCGGTCGGCGGCGGGGGCTTCACCCTCGAAGCTCACCTGCAGGGCGCGGCGTTCGAGCACCACCCCGTCGCGGACCACGGCGTAGTTGAGGGCGGTGCTCTGCCTCTCCAGCGGGAAGAACTTCTCGCGCAGCCGTTCATCCAGCGCGCGTTCGCTCCACAGGATATGCACCCGCCGGTCCGGGCCTACCCACATATCGAGGGGGAAGATCCAGCCGGCCGTCCGGTCGCGGCTGGAGACCTCGATCCACTGGTGGAATTGCCCGCTGGTGATCTCGTCGCTCCAGGTGAAGAAGAGCCGGCGGAAGTCGTAGTCCCATTTGCGGCCGGTGAGGGCCAGCTTGTGTTCGCGCCAGTCTTTGTAGGGCTCGGTGATGTCGGAGACTCCGCAGAAGTAGAGGGCGCGGCCCTTGAGCTGCACCGCCGGGTAACAGACGCGGATGGGCTGCGGTTCCTCGTACTCGCGGCCCCAGGGCCAGGCCAGCTGTCCCTGGGCCGGCCACTGGTCCTGGTTGTTGCCCAGGGCCCACTCGGCGTGGGTGTAGTCGATGTTCTGGAAGAGGATCATCTCTCCGGCCGGCCCGTCGGCGACAAAGCTGCGGTACGAGTGTTCGCTGAAGGCCGGGGTGCCCTGCCAGCCCGGCAGGAGGGTGCGGGGCGGGCAGCCCGGCGCGGTGGCGGAGAAGGAGAGGATCTGGGGCTGGGCCGGGCCGCTGTAGGTGTCGAGCGGGGTGAGGGTGGGGTTGACCGAGAGCAGCACCCGGTCGCCCAGGCAGGCCAGGGGCGAGGGTTCGCGGGTGCGGCCCTCGCCGCGATAGAGCCGTTCCCAGCCGCCCTCGCCGCGCCGGAAGAGCAGGGGCACGCAGTTGTGCAGGGGCTTGGCGCCCTCCAGGGTCTCCAGGCCGCTGGCGAAGACCTGCTCGCCCACCCGCACGATGCTGGTATTGCCGTGGCACCACATCGGGCCGGCGCCGTTGTCGGCCGGCTGGTAGCGGTAGAGTTCTTCCTCGACTTCGACGGTGGCGGTGAATCCGGGGTTCATGGTTTTCCTCCGCGATCAGGGGCGGGCGGCGGCGCGGATGCGCGCCACCAGCCCCTCGGGCCGGCAGGGTCCGGCCAGGTCCTCGCCGCGCAGGGCGGCCGGCAGGGACCAGAGCATCAGATCCTGATAATAGTCGTTGCCAAAGGTGCGCTCGCCGGTGTCCACGTCGCCCCGCATGATATTGGGCAGGTCCCAGGTATACCCCTGCTGGCAGATGATATTGTGCCAGACCCGGCGGGCCAACTCGGCGCCGAATTCCCGCTGGCCATTATACATGTAGGTCATGGCCAGCATCAAGGCTTCGGGCGGGAAATAGCTGTAGGTGCCATAGTCCCAGGTGCCGTCGGCAGCCTGGCGGATCGGGGTGCCGTCGGCATTGGCGTAGTTGACGGCCCCGTAGCGGGTGAGGGCGATATTGGTGCGCTCGATGGTCCTCAGGACCTGGCCGATGCACTCGCGCGGCAGGGCCGGGGGCAGGCCGTGGTGGGCGAGGATCCATTCCCCGTCGAGCTGATAGCCAAAGATGAAGTCGGAGCTGCGTCCGGTTTCGGGATCGAAGAAGTTGAGATAGTAGGAGCCGGTCCACAGCCGCTCCTCCATGGCCCGGGCGCCGGCCTGCAACCACTGGTCGCATTGCCGGGCAAAGTCCGGGTCGCCCGCCTCCTGGGCCAGCCGCCGGGTCAGCTGCAGTTGGGCCAGGTGCAGGCCGCCCACATGGGCCGTCACTCCGAACCAGCCTGGCTCGCGGGCCTCGAACCACTCGGTGGGCGGTTTCATGGTCTCGTCGCTGTCCGGATCGGGCATGGCGATGACCCGTTCGCCCGGCGAATAGAGCGGGGTGGTGCGCAGGCCCATGGTCCACGCGCTGCATTGCTTGACCATGGGATAGAACTCGCGCAGGTAGGCCCGGTCGGCGGTGTCGGCGCACCGGAGCAGGCGGTTCACCATGTCCACCAGGCTGATGCCGTTGGTGGCGAACTGGTACCCGCGGGTGGGGCTGGCAAAGTCGATGGGGGCGGTGTTGCCGGTGCAGCCGCCAAAGATCCAGGGCGGCGCTCCGTCGGCAGACTGGTAGCCCTGGTACCCGCGCAGGGTGGAGAGGGCCAGCTCGGGGAAGAAGTAGACCAGGGGGAGGTTGCCATAGAAGCTGCAGGGGATACACTCGATCTGGGGACAGCCGCGCGGGCACTCGTTGAGGCCGAAGAGCCCGTCCTCCTCCCGCACCCAATCGGGCAGTGCCGGGCTCTTCTGCGCCCATAGGCTATCCTCGGCCAGCAGGTAGAGCACATTGACCAGGGAGTCGCGCAGCCATACCGGCAGGGCGTTTTCGCGGTAGAGCACCTCCTGCCAGGCCAGCACCCGCCGCAGCAGGCCTGGGCCTTCGCCGGCGAAACGCGCTGCCGTGGTCCGGGCCTCGGGATAGTGCCGGGCGTACATGTGGGTGTAGGTGGTGCTCCTGGGCGCCCAGTTGTAGCCGCCCCCCTTCCAAGTGGGCGCGCACCAGCTCAGCGCGAACCGCACCACCCGTTCCTGACCGGGTTCCAGCGCAAAATCCACGGCCGCCGAGGCGCCGGGCTGGTCTGGCGTGGGGGCGGGCAGGGCGGTGGCGATGGCTGCCCAGGCCGCGCCCCGGGCGCCGAGTTCGCCGCCCAGGCGCACCGCCGCTTCGCCGCTGGCCCCCAGCGCGTACGAGGCCAACTCGCCCTGCACCACCACACCCTTGAACGCCCCGGAGATCTCTTCGCGCACGAAGCGGGTGGTGCCGGCCTCCTGCGGCGTGGGGCCGGGGAAGGAGAGGGCGATGCAGCCCTGCCGGGGCTGGCTGCCGGGGTTGCGCAGGTGCACCTCGAAACCGATGGCCGGCCACATCGAGCCGGCCAGATCGCCGGGCAGGAAGGGCGACCAGGCCCGTAGGCCCACCCTCACCGGG
Source organism: Candidatus Latescibacterota bacterium (assembly GCA_020852055.1). GTDB lineage: Bacteria > Latescibacterota > UBA2968 > UBA8231 > UBA8231 > SICG01. The sequence continues at coordinate 26,015 of JADZBP010000030.1, read as the reverse complement.
GCGCTGGTCTCGAACTCGAGATCGGCCACCGGGTAGTGGCCCCAGTAGTGGATCTGGCTGGCGGTCTCCACTCCCTCCAGCACCAGTTCGTCCAGGCCCGGGGCCAGCGCTTCGGCGCGGTTCTCCCAGCCTTGCTCTCCCCATACCCGGAAGGTGCCAGCCGGCGCGGTCGGGTGCTGGTAACTGCCGGCTCCCTGTTTGGGTTCGGGACGGCACAGGACCCAGGTTTTGCCGCCCACACTCAGGCCCAGGAAGGGCAGGTTGAGCGGGCCGCGCCGCGGGACGTGGGTGTTGAAGAGGGTGCAGTAGCCCCACAGGCCGCTGGTCTCCAGGTCGATGCAGCCGGTGTCGATGCCGCCCAGGGCCAGGCCATTGGTCACGGTGTGGCCCTGGCGGTAGATCACCCCGCAGGCCGGGGCGCTGAAGCCGGCGGCAGCGAAGTGCACCCATTCCTGAGCGGGCAGGTCGGTGGGGAAAAGGGTCTGCATGGGAGAATCCCCTCCCGGCGGCTCAGCGCCGGCCTTCGGCGTAGAACTCCAGCTGCGGCAGTTGGGCCGGCAGGTGTGCGGCGTCGGCGCGGTCGGCGTTGAAGCGCACCACCAGCTGATACGAGTAATGGGCCGGCTCGCAGGGCAGGTTCATGTTTTCCAGGTGGTCGAGGGCGGGCAGTTGCAGCAGGGCCTGGCCTGCGGCGTCGGTGCGCAGTAGCAGGCGTTCGCCCCCGGTCTGCATCCGCTGTGCCAGCGGCACCTCGGCCCACCCGGAATAACCGGGCTGGTCGCGGCCCACCCACCATACCTCTACCTCGCGGCCGGGCAGGGGGCGGCCATCGGCGCTGAGAGCGATCGTATAGCTATTGAGATAGCGGTCCTGGGTTTGGTCGAAGTGGCGCTCGATCTTCAGGCAGGCCGGCACGGGCTGGTGCGGCGCGGCCACCCGGAACAGATGCAGGCTCAGGTACTGGTCGCAGGTGCCGGGTGCATCGTCGCCCCCGTAGTGGCCGGCGCAGGCGATGCGGCCCTGGCCCAGGTGGTGGATCCAGGGCTGGTACATCTCGGGCCGGCGGTCGGGCACCCCTTCGAGGGGCTTCCAGGAGCGGCCCAGATCGTCGGACCAGTGATAGGTGCCCGGGCGCATACAACCCACCAGCAGTCCGGCGTCGGTGAGGCACACGGTTTCGGGCGCCTTGCCGGCCTGCAGTTTCTCCAGCGGTCCGGGGGTGAAGCGCGGCCCCTCGCGGTACACCCGTTGCCGGCCCGGGCAGGCGAAGATGCTGTTGTTGATGCAGAGCAAATCGCCCGAGGGCAGTTCGACGAAGTCGGTCTCCGAGACCTGCTGGCCCGCGTAGAGCAGCACCGGCCCGGCCCAGGTATGCCCCTGATCGGCCGAGGTCCACAGGGTCATCTGCATCTCCCCCACCGCCTCCAGGTCCAGGGCGGCGCGCACCGGCCGGTCCGTGCCCTCGCCCCAGCGGGCGGCCAGGGGCAGGCACAGGGCCAGGGTGCCGTCGCGCAGGGTGCGCAGGCGGTGCGGGTAGCTGGCGAAATGCGGGTGGTGGAAGGCCGGCTCTTTTTCCCAGGTGCGGCCCTGGTCGCTGGAGCTGAAGAGGATCTGGTTGGCCGCCAGGTCCGGGTCGAGGGAATAACAGCTCCACATAAAACGCAGGAAACGCCCCTCCCTGGTGCAGGCCTGGGCAAAGGAGCCGGCGCTGTGCTGGAAACGCACTGGTTGCCGCGAGAGTTCTTTCCAGGTCTGCAGCCCCTCGGCTGATTCGAGCAGGACGATCTCCATGCAGAGAGGAGATTTGTCGTAGCCGCGGGGCAGGGACATCTCGTGGAACTGCTGGTAGGTGGCTCCGGGGAGGGGCTGGTCGGGCCGGGTCACCTCCTCGCAGGTGAGATACCATTTCCCCTGCGGGCCGGGGAAAAACGAGACCCAGGAGGTATAGCCGGGTCGCTGCGCGGAGCGGTAGATCTGGCGGGCCTCGAAGGCCTCTGCCTGGACGGCGGTTGCGGTCGGAATCATTTGTTAATGTATCGGAAAATCGCGGCAAAAAACAACCTCGGCCCTTGCCGGCCAGCCGGGCCGGGGCCTCAGTCGGCCAGCAACTGCTGCACCACGGCGCAGAGCTCGCGCGCCCTGACGGGTTTGTGGATGAGGGCCGCACACTCGGCGGGCGGCGGATCGATGCCGTAGCCGCTGCAGATGACCACCGGCACTCGCGGGTCCTGCTCTTTGAGGCGGCGCAGCACCTCTCTGCCGGAAAGCCCAGGCATGGACAGGTCGAGCAACACCAGGTCGAGGTGGCCGTGGTGCTGCTCGAAGAGCGCCAGGCCCTCGGTCCCGTCCCTCGCTTCGAGAACGGTGTAGCCGGCCTTGCCCAGGGTCGAGGCCAGGGCTTTGCGGATAAAGGACTCGTCGTCGATGACCAGGAGGGTGCCGCTGCCGCTGGCCATCGCGGCGACTTCGCCCGGTTCCTCGTCGGGGTGGGATTCGGCGGCCGGGATGAAGCAGGACAGACGGGTTCCTTTCCCCGGCGCGCTCTCACATTCGATCCAGCCGCTGTGGTCGCGCAGGATGCTGTAGGCGGTGGACAGGCCCAGGCCGGTGCCCTTGCCCACCTCCTTGGTGGTGAAGAAGGGATCAAAGATCTGCGCCCGGACCTCCGGGGTCATGCCCACGCCATTGTCCTCTACCTGGAGGCAAACAAAACTGCCGGCCCTCCCCTGGGGGTCGCGGCGGGCGGCGGGGTGCAGCCGCACCTGGATGAGCGGGGCACGGCCCTCCCCGGCTTCGAGGGCGTCGCGGGCATTGACCAGCAGATTGAGCAGGACCTGGCCGAGCTGGTTGGCATTGCCCATCACCGGGAGCAGTTGGGCGGGCAGGTGGAGGCGCAGGTCGATCCTGCGGTCGAAGGTTTTCCTGCAGATGCTGACCATGTCGCCAACCACCTGACCCAGGTCGAGAGCCCGGTGCTCGGGCGCTTTCCAGTGGCGGCCGATCACCATCAGTTGTCCGACCATCTCGGCGGCGCGGGTGGCGCAGTCGAGGACCTCCTGCAGGTACTCGGCCAGTTGGGCGGGCGGGTGCTGGGATTGGCACAACTCGGCGTTGAGCAGGACCCCCTGGAGCAGGTTGTTGAAGTTGTGGGCGATGCCGGCGGCCAGCTGGCCCACGGCCTCCATCTTCTGCGATTGCCGCAGTTCCTCCTCCTTGGCCTGGAGCCGGTTGAGATCCTCCAGGCGCAGATAGGCCTCGGAGAGGACCTCGGCAAAGGACTCGAGGATCTGGAGGTCGCCGGCGGTGAAGGTGTGTTCGGCCAGGCTGTTCATCGCCAGGGTACCCCCCAGGAAGGGCACATCGACGACGCTGCCGACCTCGGGGGGGAGCAGGTCGCCGCACTGGCGGATCTCCTCGCGGGAGCGGCGGTGGAGCGGCTTGCCGGTGGTCACGACTTCCCTGAGGCTGGCCGGCAAGGGCTGGGCTGGGATGGGGGGCAGGGGCGGGATGCCGATGAAGTGCCCGGTGAAGGTATCGGCCCGGGCATCGACGAATTGGATGCTGCTCTGGGTGCAGGGCACCAGGCGGCGGAGTTCCTGGTCCAGGGCGGTGATCAGCGAGGCCCAGTCTTCCTGGCCGCTCATCTTCAGCACCACGGCGCGCAGCCGTTGCAGGGCCAGATCCAGCTGCTCGCGCGCCTTGGCCTGGCGGCGGTAGCTGATATCGATCATCACCCCGCGCAGGCGGGCCGGCAGGGTGGGGCTGGCGGGGATGACGTGGAGGACTTCCTCGAACCACCGGACCTGGCCGTCGTGGGCCAGGAAACGATACTGCAGGGTGTGGTCCAGGGCCCTGGCGGCAAAGGCCCGGCAGGTGGCCAGGGTCTGGTCGCGGTCCTCGGGGTGGATATGCCGGGCCCAGAAGTCCGGTTCGGCCAGCCACTGGCCAGCCGGATAACCCAGCAGGGACTCGGCCCGGGGGCTGACAAAGGTGGTGGCCAGGGTGAGGGCGTCGGCTTCCCGGATGATGGCGTGCAGGTTTTCGACCAGGCCGCGGTAGCGCAGTTCGCTTTCGCGCAGCGCCAGGGTGGCCTGCTGGCGTTCGATGGCCAGCGCCGCCTGCTGGGCGAGGTTGGCCAGTTGTGCCAGATCCTCGGAGCCCAGCGGGTAGAGGCATCCGCCCACCGCCAGGGTGCCGATGATCTTGCCGGTGGGATGGCGCAGGGGTACGGCCCCGGCCCAACCCACGGCAGCGGCGGGCTCGGGCATGGCGCGCAGGAAGAGTTCGCGGACGGCCGGGGGGGCCCGCCAGGAGGAGGGCTCGGCAAGGTAGGGGCCGGCGACCGGTTCACCGGTGGCCAGGACCTGACCGGAGAGGCCTTCTCCCGGCTGCAGGCGGAGATCCCGGCAGATCTCCCAGCGCAGACCGACGGCGGCGCGCGGCACCAGCAACTGTTCCCCGGGATCGCACAGGAAGAGCATGGCCTGGCCGCCGAAGGCCAGTTCGGCGGCGCCGGTGACCACCTCGTGAAAGATCTCGTCGAGGGTTTTGGAATTGACCACCGCGCCTACCGCCCGGTTGAGCGCCTCGCGGGCCCGTACCTGGCGCTCCAGGGCGCGTAGGTCGTTCACCCGCGAGAACCCCTCCGAAAGCACCTGGGCTACGGCTTCGAGGATCTCGAGATGGCCGGAGAAGGCGTGGGGCTGGCGGCTGTTGAGGGCCAGGGTGCCGTGGGTGAAGGGCAGATCGATGAGGGACCGGATGCCGGGGTTGCCGCTGGAGAGTTGGGCGTACTCGCCGTAGGGATCATCCCGCTGGAGATCGGGGCGGTAGACGGTTTCGCCGGCCTGCCAGAACTGCACCAGCCGCCCGATGCTGCACCGCATGGCGGCGTTGTCGGGCTGGGTGCGTGAATCGCGCTCCCACCAACCACCCGCGGCACTGGGTTTGTAGATGAAGAACCGCACCTCCGGCGCCTCGCCGGCCGTGTCGATGATATTGACGCCCAGGTTGTCGAAGGCGAGGCCCAGGTCCTGCAGCGCGGCGCTCATCGATTCCAGCACCTGATGGATGTCCTCTTCCCGGCTCATCTGCCACACGGCGGCACGTACCTGGTGCAGGGCCCTGAGCAGTTGCTGGTAGTCCATGGGACCTCTGTTCCTTTCAGATGCTGCGGCGCATGTTTTCAGTGAAGCGGCGGATGATGGGCGCCAGGCTCAGCCCCAGAGCGACCAGGTCTTCGAGGGGCAGCGACAGCTCGGCCAGCAATCCGGGGGGCAGGAAGTGTTGGGCTGCCTCCAGGGATGGCGGGGCCGGGGTCTGGGCGGCGGTCTCGTCCAGCAGCGGGCTCCGGGCCCCGCCGATCAGCGCGATGGCGGGGAAGGCGGCTTGGCGCGGATAGGGGTAGAGCCCGCCGGCGATGAAGTCGGCCAGCCCGATCAGCGCGCTAAAGGGATCGGCGGTGGTGGCCCGGTGGTGGTTTTCGACCACCCGCTCCACCTCGGGACCTAGGTGCCAGTTGGCCGCCAGAATGGCGCCCAGCGAGGCGTGGTCGGCGCCGCCAGCCACCTCTTCCTCGGCCGCCAGCATCGGCACCTGCCACTGCCGGGCGCTCAGGTGTTCGACGATGGTGGGGAAGAGGCCGGGAAAGGCCTGGACCAGGGCGGCTTTGCCGATATCGTGCATCATGCCCCCCAGATAAGGGTCCTGCGCGGAGGTCAGGGGCAGGCGCTGCCAGCAGGCAAAACCCTTGAGGGCCGCGATATTCTCTGGCGAGAGGGCCAACTCCTCGAGTTCGCGCTGTTGGGCCGGGGTCTGCTGGGCCGGGTCGAGGGGCAGGGCCAGCAGCCGGGCAGTGACCGCCACGGCGACGCTGTGGACCCAGAAGGCCTCAAGTAAGAATTTGTTCTCCTTGTCACCGCTGAACACCCGCCTCACCACCCCGGAGACGACCAGCTCCTTGATCGCCACCTTGCCCAGGAGCAGCACCGCCTTGTTCACCTCGCTGATCTTGCCCCTGAAGCCGTACACCGGTGAGCTGGCCCGCCGGATGACCTGGGCCTGGCAGAGGGGGTCGGTCTCGATGGCCTGAATCCACTTGTTGATCTCGCTGTCGCGGTCGCGGTCCAACTCGACGATGCGGTTGTAGACCTGGGGCAGAACCGGCAGATCGACCATGTGCTGGATGTCGCGTTCGAGGCGGTTGCGGATCTCGCGCGGCGGCAGGCTGGCGATGGGGGCGCTGTCGATGCTTTTGGCAAAGACGAACTCGTTGATGAGCTGTTCCAGTTCCTCGGTTTTGAACCGCTCGCGCTCGATTAAGAAGATACCCAGCCGCTCGAGACCGCTGCGTTCCTTGGAGGTCAGCTCGTTGAGGGCGTCGCAGACCACCATGATCCGTATCGCGGTGCGGCTGTTGATCGAAGCCAGCCGCGCCAGGGTGACCCCGCCTCCGGGCAGGCGGGTGGAAAGGAGCAGCAGCTTGACCCGCGCCTGCAGGAAACGCAGGTGCTTGGTGATGGCGCCGGTGCTGGTGAGCAGGCCGTACCCCACCTTGAAATCCGGGAAGCGCTGCTGCAGCCGGTGGTAGCTGGCCATCGCATGGGTGAGGAAACGGGCGGCCGTTTCCCTTTCCGGTTGAAGCAACTGTTCGGCTGACGCCGTCTCCTCACCAAAAAGGATCAGCGGGTGTGCGTCGGTTCTGGCCAGCGGGTCCCTGTTTTTGAGGAACTGGTCGATCTGGCCGCGCAGGTCTTTGCTGATGAGCTCGCGGATCTTGGCCGAGAACTGTTGCACGGTGAAGGGTTTGACCAGATAGCCGCTGGCGCCCGAGCGCACGGCGTTGACCACATCGTCCTTGGTGTTGCGTCCGGTGAAGATGAGCACCGGCAGGTTTTCGTAGCCGGCTTGGCGGCGCACCTTTTCGAGCAACTCCAGGCCGCTCATGACCGGCATGTTCCAGTCGGTCAGCAGCAGGTCGATCCGGGTGGTGTTCAGCGTGGCCCAGGCCTGGCCGCCGTCCTCGGCCTCCACGACGTCGCGGTACCCCATCTGCCGGAGCACCGTGGAGATGAAGCTCCGGATTCCGGGGGCGTCGTCGGCCAACAGTATTTTCATCGATTCCTCGTGTGGGTCCCGTCCCGGGGTATTCCGCGTCTGGGGGGGAGAATTCCAAATTTAGGGAAATTAGAGCGGATTTCAATGCACCGGCCCCTATGAGGCCGGCAGGCGATGGGCGGGATCAGACCTGGGCCAGGTCCAGGGCCTCGTGGGCCTGGTCCAGGGAAGCGACACCCAGGCCCAGGTAGAACTGCTGCAGGCGGTAGCCGAACTCGGCCTTGAGTTGCCGCAACTCCTCGAGATTCTGGATGGCGATGAACACCTTCTTGCCGGCCTCGATGGTTTTGTGATACAGGGGCCACCAGCGCCGGTGGCCGGGTTGCTCGATCCCGGCTCCGGGGGTCCACTGCAGCATCCTGAGTTCGGGGATGGACAGCAACTGGTCGTGGTGGGGGATGGCGCCGGGCCCGTCCCAGTGGTAGATGGGGTAGGAGACCCGCTGGCACATCTCGGTGAGCACCGGCACCATGAACTCGGCGAACATGGCCGGCGAGATCATCGCCGAGAAGTCGCACTGGAACTTGGCCATACGGCCAGGGGCCCACAGCCAGAAGATGGAGCCACCCACCTCGTCGCGCATCAGGTCGTAGAGGATATCGTAGTAGTGGAAGTAGCGGTCGGTGATCTGGCGCAGGCAGTTGTGCACCCAGGCGGGGCGCTCGATGAGATCGGCCAGCAACTCCTCGGTGCCGCGCAGGGCCGCCAGGGTGTCGAGGCCCTCGATCAGGTCGGGGAACTGCAGCAGGAATTTGCCCTGCCCCAGGCGCCGCTGCTCCTGGCCCAGGCGCAGGCTGAAACGCCAGTAGAAGTTGTCGGGGTCAAAGGTGAAACGCGCCTGCTCCGGTTGCCCGATGCAGGGCCGGCACCAGACGGTGCCGGGCATCTCCACCCCGGTGCAGCCCAGGTACAGGGCCAGGCAGTTGGGCGCCAGGTCGGGGGCCACCGCCGGCACGGCCTCGCCCAGGTAATGGGTGTGGATGCAGGCGCGGGCCGAGAGGTTGATGCGGTAGGCGTAGTTGGTGGTGGAGTAATTGGTCACCCAGCCGGGGGGTTCGGGCAGGGCCGCGATGGCTTCGGCGGGGGTGTCGCGGGGCGCGGTGAGGGCCATGGCGGGCCGGCCCAACTCGCCGCCGTGCCACCAGGTGGTGAGGCGCTGGCGGACCTGGTCCATGTCGGGGCGGTAGAGCAAAGCGCTCATTGGCAACCTCCCTAGTTCGCCTCCAGCAACTGGCGACAGCGGCGCATGGGGTAGCTGTAGAGGGCGCGGCGCAGCCAGGCGAGGCGGCCCTCGCTCAGGGCGCGCTCGATGCCCTGGCGCAGGGTGGCGGCGCCGGGGATGAAGTGGTCCCGGGCCTCGGCCTGTTCCAGGTCGGCCAGGGCCTGCTGCACCTCGGCCTGCAGGGCCTGGATGATGGCGGGCGGCGCCAGGGCGGCGAAGGTGTGCACCCAGGTGTGGGCCGGGAAGGTGAAGGCGCGCAATTCGTACGGGCCCAGCGTCAGTTGCCAGCGCCAGGGGGCGGAGAAGGTGTGATGCTCGGCCAGGTCGCACACCTCGGCGCCGAGGCGGTTGAACTCGACCTCCACCTGCACCGGGTAGTACTCGCGGTTCACCAGGTAACAATAGTACCGGCCCTCGTGCAGTAACTGGCGCAGGGCCACCGGGTCGGTGCGGTTGCTCACGGTGTGGAACCTCTGGCGCGGCAGGGCGCAGAAGGCGCGGGCGAAGCGCTGCAGCTCCTCGGTGTGGGCCTTGTCGAGGAAGAGCCCGCCCCGCGTCAGGCGGCAGGCGTCCAACTCGGCCAGGGCGTGGGCATAGGGCTCCATGAAATGGACCCCGGCCGGAAAGGCGGGGGTGATGCGCAGCTGCGAATCCCACCAGAAGCCGTCGGGGGGGTACTCGGAGTTGATGCGGAAGATGCCTTCGGCCGGCTGCCCGCTCAGCTGCGCCAGCCCGGCGGCCTGGGTATCACCCGGCTCGCAGGGGAACCAGCGGTGGTGACCCCAGGCTTCGACCCAGCAGTTGAAGAGGAAGGCGCCTGGCTGCGCCTGGGCGGCGACCGCATCGAGGGTCTGCTGGTCGAGGAAGTCGTGGTCGCGGTACATGGCGGTGGTGTAGAGCGGCGCCTCGGTCCCGTCGGTGGAGGCCGGCGGGTGGCCGCCCCGGTCGCGGCTGTTGCCCATGCCCAGGTCCAGGGCCAGGCCTGGCTCGTTCCGGTACAGATCCAGGTCCAGGCCGCCCTCGCGGTAGAGCTGCGCCGTGCTGGGCCGTGCCCCCAGCTGATGGCCGGGGGTGGTCCAGCCCAGGAGCTGGGGCACGGTGGTTTCGTCCCACAGGGTCAGGGTGAGGGTCAGGTCGGGACGGGCCGCCACCAGGGCGTCGCGCAGGCGGCAGACCAATTGATGGAGTTGCTGGCAGCGCCAGTTTATCCACACCTGGGGGCAGACCCGGTTGAGATAGTCGCTGCGGCGGGCGAAGCGATCCGGGGCGGTGGCGTCCACCGGGATCTCGATGCCGGTCTGGGCGCTGAAGAGAGTACAGGTGTAGTCGTCGTACCCGGCCCGCAGCGAACCGAACCACAGGAAGGTGGCGTGCCAGAAGTTGAGGCAGATGCCGGTGAAGGCCGGGTACGCGGCGTAGCGCCGGGCGATCTCCTCCACCAATCCCACGGCCGCCTCCTGCACCACCGGGTGCAGCGGGTTGAAGAGGGGTCCGGGATGTTGGCCGCCCTGCTCGCCGTAGGCCCAGGGGAAATCCCCCATGTCCTTCTCGGCGGCGTAGTACTCGAGCAGTTGGGCATAATTGCGCGCGTTGTACACCGGGGTCCAGTCGGAGGTGCCGCGCTGCACCTGGTTATCCACCAGCATGTTGTTGATAGTGGGGGCGCCGCCGGCGATGGCCTGCAGGTCGGTGTTCATCTGCTTCATCAACGAGCCCAGGCGCAGGAGGGTGAGGCTGGCCTGGAACTGCAGCCCCTGCTCGCCGAAGCGCTGCAGCAGCGGGGTGATCCACTCGGGAGGTTTGGTGGTCCAGCGGATGTACTGCCGGCGGTCGGGGGCCACCACCACGTCGAAGGCATCGGCGGGTTCGCGTTCGGAGGGGTACTGGGGTCCGTGGTACCAGACCAGCGGATAGACCAGCAGGCGCTGCCCGGAATGGCGCATGTACGCCGTTACCCGCTCGGCCCACTCCTCCTTGCTCAGCGCTCCCTCACTGGCCGCAGTGCCGCAGGGGTCCTCGTACTGGATGCCCAGCTGGCGGCGGGTGTGGTCGCCCGGGTCGCCGGGGATCTCCAGGGCCGGCAGGTCTTCGAGTTCGCAGATCTCGAAACGGGCCACGGCGGCCGGCTCTCCGGTGGACCAGGTGGTGAAGACCAGGCTGCAGTCCTGCCAGCGGGGCCAGAAGACCTGGCGCGATTCCAGCAACTGGCCGCTGAGGGGTTGCGCCCCGCCGGTGAGGATGCCGGTGGACAGGTCGTAGCCGGTGCCGTCCATGATCAGCATGAAGCGCCGCTGGTCGTCGGGGTACCACACCCGCAGCAGATGAGGCCGGCCCGGATGGGGCAGGGTGAAGCGATAGCCGAAACGCGCCAGGGGCCGGGCCTCGGCCTGGCGGTAGGCGCCCAGGGGCGAGGCCACCACCTCGGTCTCGCCACAGGCGAAGTACTGGTTGGCCGGGTAGGTGCGGGTGCAGTCGATGGCGACGAGCGGGTGCTGGACGGGAGGTGCCATTGCGGTTGTCTCCACGGTTTACCAGAGTCCCAGGTTGACCCGGCGGATCTCCAGTTCGGCCCCGGCCCGGTTGTCGAGGACCAGGTGGTTCTCTCCCGGGCGCAGCCACGCCGGCTCGGCCTCGAAGAGGCGGCAGTCCGCCGCCGGGGGCCAGTGGGCCTTGAGGGCCTCGTCCCGGTACTCGACGAAGAATTCGGCCCGCCGCAGGTGAGGCAGCTCGGGCAGGGGATGGCCGTTGAGGCTGCAGCCCAGGTCGCCGCCGCCGTGCACCAGCACTCGGGCGCGCCGGGCCGGCAGCGCCGCCGGGGGCAGGGTCAGGGAAAGGGTCAGGGCGCCGCCGGTGGGCAGGGGGGTGGGCAACTGGGCCGGCAGGTCAATCTGGGGCAGGCGCCAGAGCCGGTGGGGCACCGAGAAGAGCAGGGGTTTCTGTGCGGCGCGCGCTTCCTCGCCCAGGTCGCCGATCCAGTGATAGGGCTGGCTGCCCAGGTACTCGGTCCAGCAGGGGAAATTGAAGAGGTAGATCCCGTCCGCCCCGCAGGACAAGAGGCCCAGGGCCGCCGCCCGCAGGGATTCGGGGCAGTGGACCTGGTTGCTGTGCCCGAACTCGAGGTCGGCGTACAGGGAAACCGGGTGTACCCCCAGGCTGGCGCGCAGCTGCCGGATGGGCATGGAAAAATCGGTGGTGAGGAAGGGGGTGGCCACCAGGAAGTCGACTAGATTGCGGGCGGTCCACTCGGCGATATCGAGACCCACCCGGCGGCAGCCTTCGGGGCTGGTGGGCACCCGCGCCGCCAGCAGCATGGGTTTTCCCGAGCGCTTGATCAGCTCCCGCACCCGGGCGGTGAACTCGGTGAGGATCTCCCGTTTCTCCCATACCTCCTCGGCGCTGCCCGACAGGTGCCGGGGGAAGCGCATCCAGTCCAGCTGCAGGCCCTCCACCTCGTAGCGGTCGATCAGTTCGGCGAGGGTCGCCAGGATGTATTCGCGCACCGCAGCATGGGTGTAGTCCATGCAGTAGGCCATCCAGTCGGCCTTGCCGGCCAGCACCGCCGGCCGATCGACGACCAGCTCGGGATGGGCCTTGCGGAAGGCGGGGATGGCCGGGTGGTCGGGCTGGTCGGCGTGGTGCACGTCGTTCATGCGGTAGGTGATGAAGGTCTCCTTGCCGGCCCGGCGCAGGGCCTGCAGGAAGAGGCCGAAGGGGTCCTGACCGCGGGCGTGCAACTCCTGCAGGCGGCCCTGGCGCCCCACCTTGGCGTAGTCCTCGGCCACCACCTCGCCCACCTGGGTGGGGTAGTAGAACTTGCCGGCCCCGGTGGCGCAGAGCAGATAGGTGCTCACCTCGGGCGGGCAGTCGGCCACCGCTTCGGCGATGGACGCCTCGACCGCATCACCCATGGTATGGCAGAAGAAATTGCTGCCGTCGTTGTCGAGCAGGAATCGATGCACGCGGTGTCTCCTAGGTGAGTGCCGAGGTGGGACGCCGGCCCTGGATAAAATCGAGGGCGGCCTGGGCGGCTTTGGTCTGCAGCATCACCACCGCCCGCTCCGATACCGAGGCGGCGTGGCTGCTCAGCACCGCGTTGGGCAGGCTGCGCAGGGGGCTGTCGATGGGCAGGGGCTCCACCTCGAAGACATCGAGGCCGGCGCCGCTGAGCTGGCCCGAGCGCAGGGCCTCGACCAGGTCGGCCTCCTTGACCACCGGGCCGCGGGCGGTGTTGATCAAAATGGCGCCCTTTTTCATGCGCGCCAGGGTCTCGCCCCGGATCAGGTGCCGGGTCTCGGGAACGAGCGGGCAATGCAGGGAGAGGATGTCGGCCTGGGCCAGCAGGGTGTCGAAGTCCACGCGCTCGGCGCCACACTGGGCAAAAACCGCGTCGGGCAGCAAAGGGTCGAAGGCGATGGCCCTGAAGCCGAAGATCTTCGCCTTTTCGATCACCCGGCGGGCGATACGGCCCAGGCTGACGACCCCGATGGTCAGGTCGGAGAAGGCGGGGATGGGGCGGAAGGGTCCGACGCCCCAGCCGCCCTGGCGCAACTGGGCGTGGTCCTGGGGGATGCGCCGGGCCAGGGAGAGGGCCAGGGAGAGGGCGTGGTTGGAGACCTCCTCGACGCAGTAGTCGGGCACATGGGCGGCGATCACCCCGCGGGCCTTGGCGGCGGCGAGGTCGAAGTTGTCCACGCCCACCCCGTAGCGCACGATGCAGCGCACCTCGGGCAGGGCGTCGAGCACCCGCGCGGTCACCGGGGCCCACTGCACCAGCAGGGCCTGGGCGCCCTTGCAGGTGCGGATGATATCGTCCTCGGTCTTGCAGATGGGTTTGACTTCCTCCAGGGCGATACCGGCCGGCTCCAGCACCTGGCGCTCGGGGTCGAGGGTGGGGAAGCCGTGATCGGTGACCATGACCTTGCTCATCTGTGGTCCTCGTGGTTTAGGCGTGGGCGGCGGCGATGATCCGGTGCACCAGGCCCCCCGGGCGGGCGGGGCCGGCGAAGTCCTGGTGGGCCAGGGCAGCGGGCAGGGACCATAAGTTCATCGACTGGAAGTAATCGGTCCAGCCCTTGGCCCGGTCGGGTTCGCCGGTGTCGGCCTCGCCGCGGGTGCGATTGGGCTGCTCCCAGGTGCAGCCCTGCCGGCAGATCAGGTTGTGCCAGGTGCGCTGCAAGAGGTCCAGGCCCAGGTCTTCTTTTCCTTCATAGATACAGAGCAGCGCCAGCATATTGACCTGGGCCGGGAAGGAGCCGAAGGTGCCGTAGTCCCAGGTGCCGGCGCGGGCCGGGTCGCGGGGCGAGCCGTCGGGTTTGGCGTAATTGACCACCCCGTAGCGGGAGAGCGGCACACAGCAGCGCCTGATGGTCTCCAGGGTGGCCTGCACCCGATCAGCCGGCAGGGCCAGGGGCAGGCCGTGGTGGCGCAGGATACATTCCCCGTCGAGCTGGAAGCTGAAGACCAGGTCTGAGTGTTGTCCGGTTTTGGGATCAAAACAGTTGAGATAGTGGGTGCCCTGCCACAGGTGTTGTTCCATGGCGCCGGCCCCGGCCTCCAGCCAGGACTGGCACTGGTGGGCAAAGGCTTCGTCCCCGGCCGCTGCGGCTAGGCGGCCGGTGAGGGCCAGTTGGGCCAGGTGTAGATCGCCGGTGTGGGCGGCCAAGCCGAACCAGCCGGGGTAGTCGGCCTCGAACCACTCGCGCGGTGGATTTTCCCGGTGCGGGTCGGGCATGGCGATGATGCGCTCGCCCTCGCTGTACGCCGGATCGGCGCACAGGCCCAGGGTCCAGCGGGTGCAGCGTTCGACCATCGGGTAGAATTCACCGATCAGTTCGGGGGTGGCGTGGCAGAGCAGAAAACGGTCGGCCATGGCCACCAGGGAGATGCCGTTGGTGGCGAACTGATAGCCGCGCGCCTGGTCGGAGAAACCGGCCGGCGGGGTGCCGGTGGTGCAGCCGCCAAAGGACCAGGTGGGCGCCCCGTCGGGGAACTGGTACCCCTGATACCCGCGCAGGGTGGAGAGGGCCAGCTCGGGGAAGAAGTAAACCAGGGGCTGGTTGCCGTAGAAGGTGTTGGGCAGGCATTCGGTCTGCGGGCAACCGCGCGGGGATTCGTTGAGGCCGAAGAGCCCGTCCTCTTCGCGCACCCACGCCGGCAGGGCCAGCCCCTTCTGGGCCCAGAGGCTGTCCTCGGTGAGCAGGTGCAGGATGTTGACCAGGCTGTCGCGCAACCACAGGGGCAGGTTTTCCTCGCGGTACACCACCTGCTGCCAGGCCAGGACGCGGGCCAGCAGTGCCCGGTGATCGCGGGCCAGGAGCCGGGCGGTGGCCACCGGGTCGGGGTAGTGCCGGGCGTACATGTGGGTGTAGGTGTGCTCGGCCCCGGCCCAGTTGTATCCGCCGGCATTCCAGGTGGGGGCGCACCAGCACAGGACCAGGCGCACCACCTCTTCCTGCCCCGGCTCCAGGGTGCAGTCCACCGCTGCCGAGGCTCCCGGCGTCTGCGGGCCGGAGGCCGGCAGGGAGCGGGCGATACGCGCCCAGTGTTCCCCCTCAGCCCCCAGTTCCCCGCCCAGGCGGACCCCTGCTTCACCCAGCATGCCCAGCGTATAAGAAGCCAGCGGCGCCCTCACCTCCACCCCCTCGAAGCCCTGGCCTTTGACCTGGCGGCGAGTGAAGTGCTCGCTGCCCGCTTCCTGCGGATCGGGTCCGGGAAAGGAACCGGCCAGGCTGACCGGCAGGGGGTGGTTGGTGCGGTTGCGCAGATGCACCTCGAAGATCACACCCGGCATCAGGGAGCACCGCAGATCACCCGGCAGGAAAGGGACCCAGGCGCGCAGCCCCACCTGCAGGGGGGCGTCGAGTTCGAACTCCAGATCCGCCACCGGGTAGTGGCCCCAGTAGTGGATCTGCCGGGCCGTGCTCACCCCCTGGAGGTTGAGCCGGCTGATTCCGGGTTTGAGCGGCTCGGCGAAGGAGGCCCAGCCATCCTTGCTCCAGCGGCGGTAGGTGCCGCCGGGCTGGTACTGGTATTCCCCCACCCCTTCCTTGGGCTGGTCCTGGGCCAGCACCCAGGTGTGGCCCCCGGTGCTGATGCCCAGCAGTGGGGTGTTGAGCGGGCCGCGGCGGGGGGCGAAGGTGTTGAAGAGGGAGCAGTAGCCCAGCAGGCCGCTGGTCTCCAGGTCCAGGCAGCCGGTGTCGATATTGCCCAGGGGCATGCCGCAGAAGACCTGGTCCCCGGCCCGCCAGATCGCGCCGCAGGCTGGCGCGGTGAACCCGGCAGCGGCAAAGGGGTGCCACTCGCGCGCAGGCAGGTCGAGGGGGAAGAGCGGGGACACGGTTCAGGCCTCGTGGCAGGCGGCGAAGAGGGCCTGCAGGTTCTCGATAGGCACCTCGGGGGTGAGCACATTGGCCGGGCCGACGAGGAAACCGCCGCCGAAGGGCCGGCCCAACAGGTCCATGGTGTGGCGCACCTCGTCGCGGATCTGGGTGGGAGTAGAGAGGAAGAGGCGCTGCAGATCCACGGCGCCGCTGAAGGAGACCCGACCCCCGAAGCGCCGGGCCACCTCCTCCAGGTCCATGGCCCCCGGCTGCACTGGGTCGAGCACATCTAGACCCAGGTCGATCAGCTCGTCGACGATGTCGGTGACCTGGCCGCAGCTGTGGAAGATCAGCTGCATGCCGTGGCGGTGGGCCTCGGCGAAGAAGGCCCGGTAGTACTCGCGGAAGAAGTCGCCCCACATGGCCGGCGAGATCATCAGCCCGGTCTGCGAACCCCAGTCCTCGCTGACAAAGAGGGCGTCGACCCCCAGTTCCCCCCAGCGGCGGATCAGTTTCAGGGCATAGTCGGCCAGGGCGTCGAGCAGGCGGCGCAGGGGTTTCTCGTTGGTGTAGAAATCGGCGAAGAGATCCTCCATGTGGCGCAGGCAGTGCAGCCTTTCGAAGAGGATCAGGTGGATGGCGCCGACGCAGTAGCGGTCGGCCCGGTGCATCTCGAGGGTGGGCAGGATCGAGTCGAGGCGGCCGGGGGCCAGGGGATCGGGCAGGTGTTCGAGGAACTCGTCGAGCTGGTCCCAGCTCTTGAGCGGGTGATCCAGAGGGGTGGCGCCCACCCCGCCAAAGGCATGGCCCCAGCGGGTGCCCCACTCGTCCACCCATTCGGCCTGGCGGGTCAGGGCCTCGACCGCGTTGAGGCGGGGCTGGCGCTGGGGCGGCTGGTAGCCGATGGCGAAGTCGTAGGGGATCAGCACCACCACGTCGTCGGGGTACTGGCAGAAGAGGTCGGCCAGGGCCTGGTCGTGGCGCAGGACCACGTCGAGGGAGAGGCGTTTGAGCCGCACCGGGCAGCGGCCGGTGCCCCGGCGCGCGAGGGCCTGGCGGACCCAGGTCTTGCTGGGTGGCGCGGCGCGCAGGGCCGCGTTGACCTGGGTCTCGAAACGGGTGAGACGGGCCTCCATCTCGGCGAGGGGTAACTGGAGGAAATCGGTGGCGCTGGGGGTGTTCATCGCGGGTCTGCTCCTCTGTTTTTCACCGGGTGGTTGTTTCCAGCAGGGCGCAGCTGAGGGGGGGCAGGCGCAGGGTCAGGGGTTGGTCGGTGAGGGTGAGGTCCTCAGCCTCCTGTTCGGCTGCCGACAGGTGCAGGGTGGCGGCTGGACCCAGGCGCGGCTCGGTCAACTGGACCGCCTGCTCCTCGGTGGTCCAGTTGGCCAGCACCAGGCCGAAACGGCCACCAGGGGCCTGCCAGGCAGCGTGGAAGAGGGCGGGCAACTGGTTGTCGTGGCCGCCGTGTTGCCAGCGTACGGTCTGGATACCTGCGGCTGCGGTGGGGGCCAGCATGCGGCCGTAGACCAGAAAGTCGCGGGCCGGGCCCCGCCGCAGGGCCGTGGCCCGGCGCAGCATCTCCACCGCGTCCTCCTCGCTGCCCACCTGCGGTTCCCAGGGAGCCCAGTTCATGGTGTCGAGGTTGAGCAACTGGCCGTCGCCCTTCATCACCGCGCCGGGGATCTGGCCGATGACCAGGTTGTAGGCGTTGCGGATGGGCAGATGGTAGGGCTCGGGGGCGCTGCCGAAACCGCCCTGGATCAGGATGAACTCGTGATAGAGGAAATGGTAGAGCGGCACAAAGCCGCCGCCATGCCCGCGGTGGCCGGGCGGGATGACCCGCACGTCGCAGACCGCGAAGTCGGGCAGGAAGAACTCGTTGACCGGGCACTCCACCGAGAAGGCCAGGTGGCGGGCGCTGTCGCCCGCGTTCAGTTCGCGGTCGCGCAGGGCGTGGAAGTCGGCGACCAGGCGCTGCATCTGGTGGGTCATCCACTGCCCCGGCACGGGCGGATGGCCGTGATCGGCGGCAAAACAGGGGAAAGTGGCGCAGCCCACGTTCTGGTCGAGGAATTGGATCCAGTCCAGGCCCATGCCGGCCACCCGGCGCACAAAGTCGTTGGCCAGGTCCAGGGTCTGGGGCACGGCCAGGCAGCAGGCGTAACTGGGGCGCCAGGAGGCATCCCAGCCTTCCTTCCACATCGCCCCCTCGTGGGTGCGACAGACGCTGCGCTCCCCGTTGCGGGCGGCGAAGAAATCGCGGCCATCGTACCCGCTCCAGAAATGGCCCACCACCCAGCGGGTGCCGTTGCAGAAGGTGCCCACATGCCAGCCGCGCTGGCGGGCCTGGGTGCAGAACTCCTTCAGAGTTGTCTCGCCGCCGGCGGGGGGGAAACAGTCGGGATAGATCCAGGGGCCGGGCCGCTCCCAGGACATGATCACCGGCACCAGCGGGGCCTGCAGGCGCAGGGCGAGCTGGTCCAGCAGCGGGATCATCTTGGGATAGGGCAGAAACTGCTCGTTGGGCAGGGTGGGCCCGAAGTCCAGTTCGCCTTGGATACGCAGGATGATGTGGGGCGGTGAATCGAGCAGCCAGCCGGGCACGTCGCGGCGCTGGTGCAGGGGCTGGCGGGCCCAGGGCTGCTGGTGGCTCCAGTCGCGGTAGAGCCCGGCGGCGGCGTGCCAGTCCCCCTCGAAGCTGCCCAGCACCACCTCGTATTCGAGCTGCCGTTCTCCCTGGGTGGGCCAGTCGCCCACGTGGGCCAGGCCCAGGCGCAGGCCCGGCTCGCGATGCACCGGGCGGATCAGCTTGATGCGGCCCTCCGCGTCCTGGCAGCCCAGAAAGATCCCGGCCCGGTCGTTGTAGTAGGCCATGAACTGGGCGAAGATCAGGCCGGGATAGTGGATCACATCGCCGTTCTCCGGCAGCATCTGCCAGACGTGCGGGCAGTCGGCGGCCAGGTTCTGGGGTTGGGGCGCCTGGATCAGGGAGCCGGCGTTGAGCGGCCAGAGCACCGCCTCGCTGCCCGGCGCGCCGCCCAACTTGTAGGGCGACACCACCATGGGGAACTGCACGTCGGTGATGAGCAGGCCGGTGTGGTTGGTCAGCCGCAGGGTCCAGCGGCTGAAGCGCTGATCGGCCCCGCCCTGCACCCGCAATTCGGCGTCGAGGGCATGGCCGGCGATCCTGCCGTACGAGAGCCGCACCTCGTCGCCGACCTTTTCGATCCGGGTGTGCTCGGCCTGGCCCGAATGCCATTGCCGGAACTGGCGCTGCGGGTCGAGGTACTGGATCACCAGAGCGGGGACCTGCGGGCCGGTGATGAACTCCTGGTCCGGGACCTTCTTGCGGCGCAATGAGGTGAGGGCGCCCGAGCGCGGGTCGAAACGCAGGGTGTCGGCAGCGGTCTCGAGGACGAGGTCTGTGGTTTCGCTCACAGCAGCTTCTCCTTGAGTTCCAGGTAATAGAGGAAATTCTCGTACGGGATATCGGGGGGAAAGGTGTGGTCGAGGTGGGGGATGAAGCCGCCGCTCTCGAGCATGGCGGGGATCTTGGCGTACACCTCCGCCTTCACCTCTTTTTTGCCCTTGGTCAGCTCGCGCTTGTCGATGCCGCCGCAGAAAGCCAGGTCGCGGCCGTATTCGCGGCGCAGTGGGTGGGGGTCCATGTCCGAGGCCTGCTCCAGGGGCCAGTGGCAGGTGATGCCCGCCTCGATGAGCAGGGGGATGAGCACGCGGGTGTCCCCGTCCGAGTCGAGCCAGATATGCTCGATGCCGCTCTGGCGGAAGGCGTCGATGAGGCGCCGGTACCGGGGCAGCAGGAACTTGCGGAACAACGCGGGGGAGATGAGCGGACCGCCCTTGCCGGCAAAATCCTCGAAGAAGTTGAAGTAGTCGAACTGCAGCTCGCCGCGCGCCCGCTCGGTGAGGGCCAGGGTGAAATCCACCGTGAAGTCGAGCATCTCCTCGACGAAGGCGGGGTCATCGAAAAACAGATACGAGACCTCTTCGGTGCCCACCCAGCGCCGTAGCTGGGCGTAGAGGCCGATGGTGCCGTTGGTCAGCAGGCACAGGGGGTAGTCGCGCTGCTGCCAGCGTTTGACCATCTCGTCCCACCACAGGGGGTAGCGGGCCGGCGAGGCGGGGTCGAAGCGCTTCTTCATCTGCTGAAAGCTCTGCCTGTCGGTCACCGGGAAGGAGAGGTACTGATCCATGGAGGAGCGGGTGCCGCGGGCGGCCCCTTCCTTGAGGGCGCGGCTGACGATGCCGTCGGTATGGCGGTAGACGACGTAGCGCTCGTCCTCCTCGAGGGTCTCCATTTCATAGGGGGGCAGCAGGCTGGTGTTGAGCGGGGCGAAGGCGCGCCGGGCGATGCGGAAGTAGGGTTCGCCCTCGAACCAGTTGTGGTACAGGGCGTCCTGGGGCATGCCCTCCTCGTACCAGCGGTCCACGGTCTGGCCCCACAACCCCAACTCGTAATTGGGCACATGGTCGGGCTGCTCGAACTTCATCACCCGCAGGAAACGCTCGCGGTCGTTCATGATGGGTCCTTTCTGTGGTGGTACCCAAGGAGCGTCGGGGAGCGACCCGCTCCGGGCTTTCCCAAGGCGCGGACTTGCCGCTCTGCTCGCTTCGCTCCGCTCTCCCCGCAGCCCCTCCCGCGTCCTTCCCAGCCCAACCGCTCCCCAGGAAAGCCCTTCAGGGTCATCTCCCCTCCGCTTGAGGTCACTGGCTTTTGTGAGCCACCTGGTACATGGCGAGCAGGTTGTCGAGGGTGCAACTGTTGTCGGCTTCGGTGGTGGAGCCCATGAAGTAGCCGGGGCCGGCCTCGGCGATGGCCTGATGGCAGGCGGCGCGCACTTCGTCCGGGTTGCCGTTGGACAGGAGCTGGCTCATGTCGATGCCCCCGGCGAGGAAGAGTTCGGGCCCGCACTGTTGGCGCACTTCTTTGATGCTCATGCCGGCCACGGTCTCGATGGGGTTGAGCCCGTCGATGCCGGCGGCCAGCAGATCGTCCATGACCTCCATCAAATACCCATCGGAGTGGAAGAGGCACTTGATCCCGTGTTCGTGCCAGGCCGCGTTGAGCCGCGCGAGGCGGGGGAAGAACTCGGCGCGCAGGAAGGCGGGCGAGTGCAGCAGTTTGTTCTTGCCGGCGATGTCGCCGTAGGTGAGCACCACCGGCGAGAGCTTGCGGTCGGCGATGGCGTGGCATTCGGCGATATTGCGTGCCGTGCCCGCTTCGAGGGCTTCGGAGATCAGGCCGGGGTCTTCGGCGTTGATGACGGCGAAGTACTCGAAGCCCAGGCGGTGGCGGATATCGTCGAGGCCCAGGCCGTGCTGGGCCAGCAGGTTGACGGTATCCCCGATCAGCGCCTGGGTCTGGAGAAAGGCGCGGTGGTACTGCTCGCGGTGGGCCGCCGGGTTGGCCTCGATGGCGCGGGTCTGTTCCCGGATGCGGGCCACCCACTGCTGCAGGAAACGGGTGGCCCCGGCCTCGTCGTCAAAGGGCCGGCGGCTGATCCAACTGGTCTTCTCGAAGGGGGCGTGGTGGTGCACGAAGCCGAACTCGTCGGTGGTCTCCTCCTCGACCACCGGCCCGAACCCCACGGCGCGGGTCATGTCCAGCAGGGCGCCCACCGCCTGGCCGGCGAGGTGATTGAGCCTGGCCAGGGTCGCCGCGTCCTTGGCCAGGGGCGGCAGGGGTTCGCCGCCAAAGTGGGCGAAGGCCGCGTCGTTGCGCAAGAGGTCGTAGAGGGGGACCCGGTCGGTTTCCTGGCCGGCCATGGTCCGCTCGACGCGTTCGCGTTTGCTCATCGTCGCCGGCATCGGCTTCCCTCAGCTTATAGGGATGGAAAAGCGGTACTCGCCGCGCGGATTCTCCCGGCGCAGGTGGGTGCCGGCGGGATCTTTGCGGCCAGAGGGCAGAGCAGGGTTCGGGGGAGGGAGAGCGGTGGTGCGAAGGGGGTGAGGCTTCGGGCTCAGTGTCTGCCCAGCAGCCACTTGGGCAGCAGGATCCAGTGGGCGCCCAGAAACACATAGTGCCGTCCCAGCGCCAGGCGGAGGTCGTTGCCCCCCCCGTTGGGGCTGTTGAAGAGCAGGCCCACGGTGGCGTAGGCGGTGCGCGGTTTGAAGCCGCGGAAGCCCAGACCCAGGGCCAGCTTGCCCGGTTTGCCGCCGAAGAAGGAGGTCTCCACCGGGGTGAAAGCCAGGTCCGCCCCCATGGAGAGGATCGCCTTGGTGTCGCCCCCGCAGCGGAAGGAGGAAACCAGGTACCTGGTCTGGGTGTCCAGGCAGACCGGTTCCCCGTAGACGAAGGTGCGCACGAAACGCTGGTCGGTGCGGTCCTGGTTCTGCAGCAGGGACAGGTCGAGCAGTTGGATGGCGGCCACCAGCCGGTGGCGGGGCAGGATCAGCTGCAGACCCACGGGCAGATTGATGCCCAGCCCTTTTTCCTCCAGGTTGACAAACCCCAGACCCAGGGCCGGGTAGAGCCGGTTCTTGGCCTGGGGTTGTTCCTGGGCGCCGAGGGCGCCGCACAGGAGCAGGAAGAGCAGGACTGCAGTGGAGCGCATAGGGGACCTCACAGGACAGGGCCCCCCAAATAAACCCTCTTCTCCACCCGGCAACAAGGGCGGGCGCCGGCCTAATGCCTGCCGCAGAGGTGGTTTTCACGGTTTTTCCCCTCCCGCCCCGGCTGCTGGGGGGTGGATATCGGGTTGCCCCGCCTGGGGAACGCGGCGCCTCAGTAATTGCCCTCGCGCCGCCACAGGTCCAGGATCAGTTCGTAGCGCCGCAGGGCCATGCCGGTGTACACGCAGTTGCTGGTGGAGAAGATGTACCCGCCGCCGGGCATGCCGCTCTGCAGGGCGTAGCGGGCCGACTCCACACACTCCGCGTCGGTCCCCGAATCGAGCAGGCCGCAGTTGACGTTGCCGATCAAGCACACCTGGTCGCCGACTTGTTTCTTCACCGCCGCCAGGTCCACCTCGCCCTGCGGATCGAGGGAGTGCAGGGCGTGGGGCTTGCCCTCCAGCAGCTGGTCGAGGATGGGCATGATGTTGCCGTCGGTGTGTTTGATCACATAATGGCCCTGCTCGCGGTAGCCCCGGATCAGCCGGGCCAGGTACGGGGTGACGAACTCCTCGAACCATTCGGGGCGCAGGAAGGGGCCGGTGTTGAAGCAGTAGTCGGCGCACAGGGCAAACCCGTCGAGGCCGCCGTGGACTTTGAGGCGCGCCCCCCGCTCCAGGGCCTGGTCCACCATGCGCTCGGCATCCTCCTTGACCTTCTCCGGCTCCTCCACCAGGCGGGCGCACCAGGCCTCCATGGAGGTGCCCGAGGGGATGCTGTAGGTGGCGTCCCCGTGCAGCATCAGGAAATAGTCCTCGCCGCTCAACTCGCGCACCAGCTCGATCAGGCGCAGCACCTCGTCCTCGCGGCCCGGGTTGGGGTGCAGGAAGATGGCGTCGTGTTCGTAGCGGCGGGCGGTGTGGATGAAGAGTTCGGCCATGTCGCGGCGGTGGAGCTGGCGCTCCTTCTCCTCCATCTGGTCCCACTGGTGGTAATTGCGGTGGGAGGGATGGACCTTGCCGAAGGCCTCCATGGTGAGGAAGAAGACCAGCTCAAAGTGGGGCACCCGCATGCCGGGCAGGGGTGGCCGGCGTTCCAGGGCGTGCATGAAGCGCTGGCGGGGGGTGAGCTTGGTATCAGTCATAACGCCCGTACCTTTCGAGGGCCGCCAGGGCAGCCCGGTAGTTGGCCAGGGGCACATCGGAGGGGACCGAATGGTCGGAGTGGAAGAGGTAGCCGCCGCCGGGTTTGGCGGCCTCCACCTTGAGGCGCACCTCCTCGGTAGCCTCCTCGGGGCTGGCGGCCAGTTGGCGCACGTCGATGTTGCCGAAGAGGGTCAGGGCCTTGCCGTAGCGCGGCTTGAGCTGGCGCACGTCCAGGTCGGCCTTGGCTTCGAGGGGATGCAGGCCGGAGAAGCCGGCCTCGAGGAAGTGGGGGATGAGCGGGCCGACGTTGCCGTCGGAATGCAGGATGGTCTTGATCCCGTCCTTGGCGAAATGGGCGCACATCTGGCGATGGTAGGGCTGCACCAGTTCGCAATAGAGCTGCGGCGAGATGAGCGGGGCGCTGCGGTAGCCCAGGTCGTCGGCGAGGAAGGCCCCGTCGAATTCGATACCCAGGGCCTTGAACCCGTCGTACAGGCCCAGGATGAGCCGGGTGTGGGCGGCGAACATCTCGGCGATCAACTGGGGGTCGTCCAGCATCCACATCAGCAGGGTCTCCATGCCGATCTTCTGCCAGGTCGGGTGGAAGCAGGCGTGTGCCGAATAACAGATGAAGCGCCCGCGGGCCTGTTCGGCGCGGTAGGTGTCCGCGATGCCGGCCGGGATGCGGCTGGGGTTGTACTCGGCGTGGTCCTTGAGCCGCTGCCAGTCGTCGCGGCCCTTGATCTGGAAGTCGAGCCACTGAGGGGTCCAATCGTCGCCGTGGGCCATGTCGCGGCGGGTGGCGCCATTGGCGTCCACGTAGAGCCGGTAGCGGGGATGATCTTCGAGCTGGCGCACCGGCAGCTGCAGGGTGTAGTCGCCGCCCAGGCGGGTGATCTCGCAACCAAAGTAGTCGGAGGGGTCCACATTGGCTGGCAGACCTTCCTGGCGCCAGCGCTGGAGGGTGCTCAGCCAGTACGAATCCTGGTAGGGAACGCGGTCGGGCGCCCGGCCGTCGAGCACGGCGCGCACCCGTTCTCTGGAAGTCATCGTGGCGTTGGGCATGGGACAGGCTCCGGTGGCGAGGGCAGGATGGCGAAAAAACAGCAAGGCCTATGCCATAGAGCCGGCAGGAGGGTGCCCTCTGGCAGTCAGGTCCCAATGGCCGCGAAACCTGCGACAGGGGTGGCCCAGTGGGACAGCTATGCCACAAAACAAGCGCGCTGCCCCAGGTTCGGGCAGCGCGCTGAGGGATGGGGCGGTGGTTACTTCAGCAGCAGCAGCTTCTGGGTCTGCTGGGTCGTGCCGGTTTCTAGCCGGCCCAGGTACAGGCCCGAGGCGGCGTTGCGGCCCTGTTCGTCGCGGCCGTCCCAGACCACTTCGTAGACGCCGGCTGCCTGGGGCTGAGAGACCAGCAGGCGCACCTGGGTGCCGGTGGCGTTGTAGATGGCCAGCCGCACGGGCCCGGCCTCGGCCAGCTGGTAACGCAGCGTGGTGGCGGGGTTGAAGGGGTTAGGGTAATTGCCCAGGGCAGTGGCCGTGGGCAGGGCCAGGGTCCGGGTGACGGAAATGGCCTGGCCCTGATCGGAGTAGAGGCGGCCCTCCACCCTGAGGGTCTGGGCAGGGCCTTCGAGGCGGAAACGCAGGACCGCCGGTCCCTCCTCGGCCTTGGCCAGCACCAGCTGCAGTTCGCCGGGCCGGACGGGGTTATCGCTGAGCAGGGTTCCGGCGGGGGGGCTGGTCTGGATCAGCCGGGTCTCGGGGTCGTGGCTGAGGATCAGTGCGGCCCCCCAGACCTCGGGGCCCAGTTCGAGGGCGATCTCGCCCTCTGACCCACGGCGCAGGACCATGGCGCCCGGGTCGAAGATGGGCAGGCCGGTGGCCAGGCGGGCGACCCCTTCCCGGGGGAAGCGGGCCAGGCGGCCGGCGGCTTTGCGCAGGATGAGGATGGCGTCGCCGGTGTCGGTGGCCCCGTCGCCGTTGACGTCGCCCAGGTCGCGCTGGGCGGTGCTCAGGGTGGCCAGGCCGGCGGCGTGGCGCAGCACCAGGATGGCATCCCCTGCATCCACCACCTTGTCGCCGTTGACATCGCCCAGCAGGCCGGCGGCGGCCCCCGCAACCGAGATGACCACTGAGCCGGTGCTCACCGTGGCCGGGAGGCCCCGGCCGTTCTGGTCCTTCAGGCTGCCCGTCAGTTGCAGGGTCACAGTGCCGGCTTTGGCGGTGGGTTTGACCTCGAAGACCACCGTCAGCAGGGCGCCGCTGCCCGAGGCAATGGCATTGGCCCCGGCCAGGCTGGCTTTCACCTGACCGGCGGTGTCGAGATTGAGGGCCATGGTGATGCTGGCGTCCTGCACCAGTTTCTCGACCACCACGTTCACCGCGGTCAGGGCGGTGGCATCGTAGGTCAGGGTCAGATCGCCCCCGGCGATGCCGCGGGCGTCGCTCACCGAGATCGGGATGTTCGCCGTGCCGCTTCGGCCGCTGCGCGCCGTGCCCACCGAGACCCGCAGGGCGGGTGTGGCAGCGGCTCTGCCGGCGCCGCTGAGGGCGAGGGTGGCCGGGCTGCCGGTGGCGTTGTGGGTGAGGGTGAGGGAGGCGCGTTTGGCCCCGGCCGAGGTCGGCGAGAAGGTGAGGGTG